>QNYF01000068.1 GCA_003978695.1 Desulfobulbus sp.
GGGCGAAGTATAAAAAATCTGGGAAACCGTGAGCGAGCCCTTGCCCAGGAAATCATCATCTTTCAAGCGGGTATGCAGCTCTTCAAGTTCGTTTAAAATCTTTGCCATTTTAAAGATGGCATTATCGCCCCGCTCGGGTGCTGAACCGTGGGAGGATACCCCTTCCACCTCAACCCGAATCTCCATGCGGCCGCGCTGGCCACGGTAAATTCCGCCATCAGTAGGCTCGGTGGAAACCACAAATTCGGGTTTAAGCCCCAGTTCTTTAATAATGTACTGCCAGCACAGGCCGTCGCAGTCTTCCTCCTGTACTGTGCCGGTCATGACCACGGTGTATTCATCTGCGAGATCAAGATCTTTAATGATCTTACCTGCATACACCATGGAAGCCATGCCTCCCTCCTGATCCGACGTGCCCCGGCCACCGATGCACTCGTCATCTTCGTAGCCCTTGTAGGGATCAAACGTCCAGTTGGAGGCAACGCCAAGGCCCACGGTATCAATATGGGCATCAAAGGCGATCAGACGAGGACCGGTACCGATATAGCCCAGAATGTTGCCCATGGGATCAATCTCCACCTTGTCAAAACCGACCTTTTCCATCTCTTCCTTAATGCGCAGCACAACCTTTTTTTCATCACAGCTCTCGCTGGGAATGGCAACCATGTCCCGCAGGAACTTTGTCATTTCAGGCTCATACTTGCCTGCCAGTTCGTTTATCTTGGTAAAATCTAATGTACTCATGGATTGTATTTCTCTCATGTCTGTATGCGGCCCCAATATAGAAAAACGTAACTCTTCAGGAGCACCTCTATTTTGTCCAGCTCATCCTGCTCAAGCAGCACAGGTTCACATAGAACCCGAACCACTCTTGAACAGGTACGGGCCCGTGGTTTTGCAGGTGTTCAGCACCTGCCTGGATAGTTACGAAAAAACGAAAAAGGCCGACATTACCGTGTGAATTTTTTCCAACAGGCCTATTTTTACAAAAAGTATAATTTTATGTCAACTCCCTTTTCCCTTCTCAGTCTTAATCCAAATGATATCAAGCTGGAAAGTGCTGATAACAATACAGTAAATTCAGCCAGATTCGTTTTTCTATTTTTTGATTTATAGAAAAGTTCTCTACCGGTATTGTTTTTCACTTGTCAGTTTGCTTATAAAAAATTATAAAAAATAGAAAATTCTTTCAAATTAATCCTCCCGGAGGTCATCCCATGTCAAAAACCATTATCAGCACAGACAACGCCCCCGCAGCCATCGGCCCTTACTCACAGGCAGTGCGTACCGGAAATACTCTCTATATTTCCGGCCAGTTACCCCTTGATCCGGCCACCAAGGAAATGCCGGAGGATGCCGCCGCACAGGCCAGCCGTTCCATGCAGAATATCCGGGCCATCCTTGAGGCTGCCGGCTGCACCATGGACAGTATTGTCCGCTGCGGCATCTTTGTGACTGATCTTGGAGATTTTGCGGCCATCAATGAAGCCTATGCAGCCTTTTTTACAGGTGATTATCCTGCCCGGGCAACAGTTCAGGTGGCAGCGCTTCCCCTGGGAGCCAAAGTAGAGATCGATGCCATCGCCATTGTTGAGGAGTAGTCCAGTATGCCCATAGATTTTGTATATAACCGGAACAGAAAACAGCCCGGCAGCGGAACCGGACTGGATATGCTCAGCCCCGAGGAAACTGCAAAGGCGCGCAACTACCACCGGGGTTTTCGTGAATACGCTCCTACGCCGCTTGTCGCCCTGCCAAAACTGGCCGGCTATCTTGGAATAGGGGCATTGTTTGTCAAGGATGAGTCGCACCGCTTCGGCTTAAACGCCTTTAAGGTACTGGGCGCCTCTTATGCCATTGGCCGCTATCTGGCAGCCCGTCTTGGCCGCGATATCAGTGATCTTTCCCATGATGAACTGCGCTCTGAGAAAGTAAAAAAAGAGCTGGGCGATATTACCTTTACAACGGCCACCGACGGCAACCATGGCCGGGCTGTGGCCTGGGCAGCGCAGCAGATTGGCCAGAAGGCTGTCATCTATATGCCTAAAGGGTCTGATCCGGTACGGCTGGAAAATATCAGGGCCCATGGCGCAGAGGCCACTATTACTGATCTCAACTATGACGACGCGGTTCGGCTTTCAGAAAAAATGGCAGAGGAGCATGGCTGGGTGATTATCCAGGATACCGCCTGGCCCGGCTATGAGGATATCCCCACCTGGATCATGCAGGGCTATGCCACTCTGGCTGTAGAAGCACTGGAACAGATGCAGCAGCAGGGCGCAGAGGCACCGACCCACGTCTTTCTCCAGGCAGGCGTTGGCTCGTTTGCCGGAGGGGTGCTCGGTTTCCTGGCCGCCACCCTGCAGGAAAAGATGCCGCTGGTTACCATTGTTGAGCCGGAAAAAGCCAACTGTATATACAAGTCGGCAAAAATCGGCGACGGCAGGCCACATACTGTCAGCGGCGATCTTGACACCCTTATGGCCGGTCTTGCCTGCGGCGAGCCCAACACTCTGAGCTGGGAACTGCTGCGCGATTACGCAGCCGCTTATGTCTCCTGTCCGGATTACCTGGCCGCAACCGGTATGCGGGTGCTGGCAACACCACTCAAGGGTGACCCGGTGGTGATTTCCGGGGAATCGGGTGCTGTGACCACCGGTCTGCTGCACCTGCTTATGGAATCAGAGGCTGACAAAGCGGTATCGCTGCGCAAGCAGCTCGGGCTGGATAGCACATCGGTCGTCCTGCTGGTGAGCACCGAGGGCAACACCTCTCCCCGTGCGTTTCGGGACGCTGTATGGTATGGAGAGTATAATGATCAGGAAAAAAACAGGAACAAAAAATAGGGATCTGAAACCCCGGAATTACAGAACCAGCGACGAGAGAAGAAACAGGGAGCGTCATGAAGCATTCACTTGAAAAAAAACAGATTTTCAGCAACCTGCAAAATATTGCCGACGGCATCCATGCCCTGTTTGGCCCCAACTGTGAAGTGGTCATCCATGATCTGGACGATCTGCAGAAATCGCTGGTCTACATGAAAGGCGATGTGACCGGAAGAAAACCCGGCGCTCCGGCAACCGATTTACTGGTCAAGCTGCTCCGGCAGGATCCTGCACCGGCTGATCATCTCCATAACTATAAATCCGTGACAGCTGATGGCCGCTGTCTCAAATCGGCCACCTCAATCATCCGGGACAGTAACGGTACACCGGTGGCTGCCTTCTGCGTCAATCTGGATACCACCGCCTATTTCAACGCCATTCAGGCGCTCATGCCCTTTATCCACGATCTGGAAACCGGGATTTACCCCAGCAAGGAAAACTTTGCTGATTCCCCAAGCGAGACCATCAAAACCCTGTTCGTTCAGGCGGTGGAAGAAATCGGCGTGCAGCCATCAGCCATGTCCATTGAAGAGAAAACGAGATTTATCGAAAAGATGAAGCATAGCGGTGTGTTTCAATTTAAAGGCGCAGTCGAACAGGTGGCCAATCTCATGGATGTAACCAAGTGCACGGTCTATAATTATCTGAAAAAAGTGTAACTCTTCAGGAGCACCCCTCTCCCATGAACACACTCTCAATACCCGGCATCATCCTGGCTGCCGGTAAGAGCAGAAGAATGGGGAGCCGGGATAAACTGCTCCTGAGGTTTCACGGGAAACCTCTGCTTCAGCATGTGATTGATGCAGCCCTTGCCTCACCAATCTCGCCGCTATTGCTTGTTGTGGGCAGAGATAGCAGCCAACTCTTTGAACAGATCGCAACAGAGAATCTCCTTGTTGTTGTCAACCCGCAAAGCCATCTTGGCTACAGCACATCCCTGCAGGCAGGACTCAACGCCCTGCCCTCACCCTGTAAAGGCGCAATGTTTCTGCTTGGCGACCAGCCACTGGTGCAAACCAAGACACTAAACGCACTCCTCTCAACCTTCCAACAGGACCCAACACACTGGGTCGCCCCCTCTTTTCAGGGTAAACGGGGAAACCCCGTAATCACCCCGGCTGCATCTTTTAGAACAATTGCAAACCTGCAGGGAGACACAGGCCCCAGAAATTACCTGAAAAATCCAGCCACCAGATTAAAACTCGTTGCAGTAGATGATGCCGGGGTAGTGTTCGATATTGACAGCCCACAGGATTATGAACGCCTGCAGGTGTTGGGAAATGGCTTATCAGAGGCGAGTGTATTTTAACGATATCGTTTCTGGGATTTATCGAAATGCCTCGCAGGTTGATAATACTGTTCAAAATGCTCCGGCAAAGTAACTCCTCAGGTGCGATAAACGACCACAACCATTGTCCTGTAATTCTTTAGATGTGCCTTAGATTAGGAGTCTAGGCGTACCTGTTCATTGGGGCCTGTGAAGCGTAGACTCCGTAAGGTGCAACTGAAGAGAAGTGCCTTGATATTATAGCTCTGGTCATTAGCCCAATGGCCAATTATCTCAATTAAAGAGCAGGAATAGTAGCAATCCACCCTCGACCTCCCCCAACAGCAAACAGAAGAGCAAAAGAAAAAAGTCAAGATACAGGGAGTAAGCTATACTCCGATGCCCTCATAAGTATTAATAACCAGATGACACAACAGTAAAAAATGGTATTTCGGGCATTTTTTTTGCTTGTTCAGGCATAAATAATGTGTTATTGGTCAGTCAAGAGAGACAAATATACTTACAAAAGATATAATTATCTCTGTTGCTCCAGAGATATCTCTCTGTTGTCATAATTTTACAGATTCAGTTCTGTGTCGGCAAAACGCCATTTTATACAATTTTAATCATAGCAAAACATATCTCTAATACAGAAGTAGTAGAGTCTATAATCGTTTTTGTTACACGCCAGGTTTCACAGTATTTGTCAGTACTAACACATGTAGGTTTTTTAAAAAGACACTGCCTCTGAAGACGGAGCAGGGTCAACGTGGAGAACACAATGCTCCCCTTTATATTGTTAGAACTCTTTACTTCTGCTGCTTTGTCTGAAGCTGCAGCAATCAGCAATCCACCACCAAAAATCATTTCCCTGACAGGACTTAGAGGCATTACTTAGCCTGTGCTATGGAGATAACAATGACAGAGCATTGATCAAATCAATCCCTAACGAATTTCGTTTAAAACTGTCAGATCGCTCGTCTGCAGGTATTTGAACAATAACAGGAGGTATGTAAATGGGTAATTTTATAATGGTAGGAATCGATGATAGTGATCCAAGTAAACGTGCTGCTCAATTTGCAGCTGAACTTGCTCGATCGCTAGATGCCAAATTATTAGTTGTCTATGTAATCCAATGGACCCCCTTCACATTTAACACCCCTGAAGAGAATGAATCGAGGCATAAACGCCGAGAGGAAGAAGTAGAGGCAGCTCGCTCAAAAATACTCACCCCCATCCTTGACGATTTATTAAAAGCCGGCACCAAGGTTGAGGGCTTTGTTCGTCATGGTCGCCCTGCAAAATTACTCAATTACATAGTTGCTGAGAAAGAAATATCTCAGATAGTTATCGGCCGAACCGGTGCAGGAGGCTTAAAGAATATCATGTTTGGCAGCGTTGCCAGCAAAATGGTGCAGACAAGTTCGGTGCCAATAACTGTCGTGCCCTAATACGCCATCATTTTCATTTGATGCTGCTCCCGCTTCATATCAACATGTAATTGACATCGGGACATGGCGGCATCGACAACTCAAGAGGGAATACGTATGAAAAAGAAACAGATGTGGTTCCATTTTTTACTGGGTTTTATATGCATATTCCTGGTACTGGCTGCACCTGCTTACACTCAGGATGCAAAAAAGGACCTTTCCTCTTCCCAGGGATGGGTTCAGGGCATTGAAGTGCCAGTACCAGGCTACAAAACATGGGTTGAGGGATTACAACCTCCTGAAGCCAAAAAAGAACAGAAAAAAAGCGGGATCGATGCAATGGTTGAAAGAATCATGACACCGATCAACAACGTTCTCTACAACGGCGTCTTTTATTCAGTGCCTTTTTTCGGTGCAAAATTGAAACTGATCATTGCCTGGCTGATCATTGGCGCTCTTTTTTGTACATTCTATTTCAGATTTATTAATCTTAGTGGTTTCGCCCAGGCAATTCGACTGGTTCGGGGTGATTATTCTAATCCGGACTCGGACGAAGCGGGTGAAGTATCCCACTTTCAAGCCCTGGCAACAGCGTTATCAGGTACTGTTGGCGTTGGTAATATCGGCGCTATTCCCATTCTTATCATGATTGGGGGGCCGGGAGCTCTTTTCTGGATGATGGTGGCAGGTTTTATCGGCATGTCGAGTAAATTTTGTGAATGTACCCTTGGTGTCATGTATCGAAATAATAACCCGGATGGCACTGTCTCCGGTGGTCCCATGTATGCGATGGTCAAAGGATTCGCAGAAATTGGCCGACCAAAACTTGGTAGATTTCTGAGTTATTTCTTTGCAATATCTATTGTTATAGGTTGCCTGGGTGCAGGGAATATGTTCCAGTCAAATCAAGCTGTTATGCAATTTGTCAACATCACTGGCGGTGCAGACAGCTACTTTGCCTCCAGAGGCTGGATTTTTGGCATCGGTATGGCCGTCATTGTAGGCTTGGTTATTCTCGGTGGTATCAAAGGGATCGCTAAAGTTACTGAAAAACTCGTGCCTTTCATGGCCCTGTTTTATCTCAGTGGTGCCCTTGTCGTCCTGGCAGCAAATGCCAGTCGCATCCCGGCAGCTGTTACCTCCATATTTGCCAATGCATTCACTCCCGAAGGAATTAGTGGCGGCTTTATTGGTATTATGATTATTGGTTTCCAAAGAGCGGTTTTTTCCAACGAAGCGGGTATAGGTACGGCAGCCATTGCTCATTCGGCTGTAAAAACAGATGAGCCCATCACTGAAGGCCTGGTGTCTCTTCTTGAACCATTTATTGATACAATTGTCATCTGTACAATAACCGGTCTTGTTATTCTGACAACTGTGTATGGTGATCCTTCAGTTAAACACCTCACCGGGGTAAGCCTGACCTCTGAAGCAATGAGCCGCACCATTCCATGGGTGCCGATCCCATTGGCTGTTGCAGTCTTACTGTTCGCATTTTCAACCATCGTCTCCTGGTCCTATTATGGGCTGAAAGGATGGACATTTCTCTTTGGTGAGTCGAGTTTATCAGCTAATACCTATAAAGCCATATACTGCTTTTTCATTATTGTTGGATGTTCCATCCCCCTGACTTCAGTAATGGATTTTTCTGATGCAATGGTTTTTTTAATGACCATCCCCAACATTCTTTGCATTTACTTCCTTGCACCGATTGTTAGGAAGGAGCTTGACTCATATTGGGCACGAATTAAGAGCGGAGAAATAAAGAATTACCGGAAACTGATGAAAAAAGGGAAAACGAGTTAACTCTCAAGACCTACAATAATGAGAGTCTTTAATAACTCTTAAATTCAGTTGCGCTTGAAACAATAACGTTATAATTATTTTTATTATAATTCCATACAGATGAGGAGAACTATTATGAGTATTTCCAAAAAAGATTCCACCGGTATTGATCGCCGTGACCTGATAAAAGGTGCAGCAGCTACCTTGACTCTTGCTGCAGCAGGGCCCTGGTTTATCAGCTCAGAAGTGCTGGCCTCTTCCGGAGAGCTTAATGTGTTGATGTGGGCAGATTATCTCCCCCCCGAGTGGAGAGCAGCATTTACAAAGAACACCGGTATCAAGTTGAATTTCACAGGTGTTGGTTCAAATGAAGAGATCATCAGCAACATGCAGAAAGGTGGATTTGATATCTGCTCACCAACAAATAACCGTTCCCCGCTATGGGCCGATCTTGGCCTGCTCCAGCCGTGGGATTACAGCAAAATAACAACACTTAAGAATGCCAACGACTTCATGCTCAAACTGGGAGAATCAGAATGGAACTTTGGGGGTAAAGGACCTCATTGGGTGCCTCAAATCTGGGGAACTGAAGGTATTGGATGGAGAACCGATAAATGGGCCCCTGAAGGCCTGCCCAGTTTTGGTGATGTCTGGTCAGACAAAAACAAAGGACAGGGTCTGATCCGTCCCCATTCCGGGATGATGGGGGCAGGGCTGTACATGGAAACTATTGGTGAACTTGCTCCGGGCAGTATGTGGAAAGCTTATAACAGCAAAGATGACATGAAGCAGGTGTGGGATAAAGTCACCAAATGGTGTATTGCCAGAAAGGGAAATATCAAACAATTCTTCTATGATGCCAAAGACCAGAAAAAGGCGTTTATGGACGATGGAATTATCATTGGCCAAACATGGGACGGTCCGCTTCTCGCACTCAAAACAGAAGGAAAACCTGTCACCTATCAGGCACCAAAAGAAGGTGCTCTTGCCTGGGTTGACGGACTGTCACTGGCCAAGGATGCCAAAAATCTGGAACAGGCCTATGAGTTTGCTAAATTCTGTTTTGAGCCAGCTCCGGCCGGGAAAGCGATAGACACACATGGCTATAATTCCGCCGTAAAAGGTGCTGACAAGTTTGCCGGTGCGCAGTACCGCAATAATTTCACTGAAGCGTATCCGGGAGATGCCCTGTCCAAACTGAATCCCTGGCCAGCTGAGCCTAAATGGTATATCGACCTCAGAACGGAATATGCAAATAAACTTGTTAAAGCTTAACCCTTAAAACCCGGTGGTTTCCGGTCGCATCAATGAGCTCCAGGAAACCACCGGGTTGTTGAAATCATTTTAACCCCTACCGATCGGTGTTCCGTATGCTCATCGCACAAATAAGTGATATTCACATCGCCGGCCCTGGAAAGAAAACATATAATATTGCGCCGATGGCTGAAAATCTGGCGCAAACTGTTGATCATATTAACCAGCTCAATCCGACGCCGGATGTTGTCATTGTGACCGGTGACATTGCGATGTGTGGACTGGAGGAAGAGGTCGACCGGGCCAAGCGGATTTTAGACAAACTGCACATGCCCTATTACGTCGTACCCGGTAACCATGACGATCGTTCAACCCTCTGGTCGGTTATGGGAAAAAAGGCCTGTCCGTCCATGGTTGACGGGTTCATCAATTTTGTGATCGATGATTATGATGTACGCCTGATCGGCCTGGACAGCACGGTTCCAGGTGAACCAGGCGGTGAAATATGTGCGAAACGGGCTGCCTGGCTTGACGGGCAACTCGCCCAAAACAGAGAAAAGCCCACGGCGATTTTCATGCATCATCCGCCGGTGAAATGCGGTGTTCTGGAGACAGATGAAGACGGGTTTGAAGGCGTAGACAGGTTTGCATCCGTTGTTGATAAATATACAAACATTGAGCGTATCATCTGTGGCCACATCCATCTCCAGGTCAACGTCAGATGGCACGGAACGGTTATCAGTACTGCACCGAGTACAGGTATGGAGCTGGTGCTGGATCTCACTCTGCAACGAGAATCTGAATTTCTCCTTGAAAATCCAGGCTACCAGCTCCATTACTGGACTCCACAAAATAACCTGATCACGCACACTGTCTATGTCCGTGAGATAGACGGCCCTTATCTTTTTGAGGAGTATCCTGATGCCGGGGCAGGAAGCGAATAGACCAGATTGAGTAACACCATGTCCTATCAATGTCGTCTATTCCTGTCCCGAACCTGGTATTCCCTGAAAGCTGTGAAACCAATGTTTTTCGCCAAAAGTTAAAAAATGACCTCCGCATGAGGGGAGATCACCCTCATGCGCTGTTCGGGTTCGCCCGCCGGACCGTTGCTGAAATCAAATGTACCTCATATGCGTGGGAATATTTCCCCCATCCGTCCCGCCCCTGTTAGTTAGTGCCTGTCCA
>QNYF01000069.1 GCA_003978695.1 Desulfobulbus sp.
AGCCAGAAAGATCAGAAAGGCGATAAACACCACCGCGGTCAGGGCAACAAAAACAGAGCTTTGCCCCTGTTCGTCCGCACCCAGCCTGTGCCGATCTTTCCCGGTGCTCTGCTCACTCACCTGTCTGTCCTCCCTTCTGTTGTCCGCCGGCGGAACCGAACGCGGCACTGTGGACTTCAGTTCTTTCAAGTTTCTCCGGGGGTGGAAATCCGCACCTGGCCCATTTATGCCTGGCCAACTTCATGAAATCCACTGCTTCCTGCATGGTTTGATCTCTGATAGAAGAATAAGAATCGCTGCCAATCCTAACTGGCCTAAGCACGAGTATGTTATGAATGGGCAAGCCACAGGCATAGTCGTGAAGCAGGCTCAGGCCAAGATGTTCACGGATAAAGTTGTTGAGCGCGACCTGTTCCCGAACAAACCGACGCCGGGCCTGGTAGGTCTTCATAATTCCCATCCCTTGTAAAGCCATACTCATGTAAGAATCAGGCAACGTAATAAAATCACATCCAGTCTGGTTCAGAAAAGCCTGGTAGGCTACCCTGGCCACGTTCAAGGCATCTTTATTATATCTGATATACTCATGATGGGCGCGCAAAGCCCTGATGCCGATCTCCTCGTCATAAGGAGGAACATGGGTCAGGACATGCTGTTGCCGAATTGCCAGGGCAACCTGGTACACCTCTCTTGACAGTTTCACCGCCATGACCATCAGGGGCAGCGCCTCTTCTTTGCACTCTGCGTAGTCACACCGCGCTTCCCGCAGCTCGCTCCCAATAACAAATTCGCCGTATCTGGGGTCACTTGAATTGCTGATCTCAAAGTAAGAAGGCAAAAAAGCACGGGGGTCGCCATAATGGGGCGTAGTTGCTTCAAGGTCGGCCATGGTCTGCAGGATTTTCCTGTATTGCCGGAGAATCGCGACATGCGGGTCAGCGGCTGGAAGTTTGCTGATCTTCTGATCGATCTCGTAAAAAATTGGATCATGGCTGAGTCCTGCCCCGCCGGTGCCGGCAATATCGATAAAATCCCAATAATTGGCGTAATCCAGCTCTTCCGGGGTCAGCTTTATGCCCATTTTTTTCATCATTTTCCGGGTGGACTCAGACTCAGAGTCCGATTGTCCCTTTTGTTCCAGAGAGGTCAGCTTTATCGGCAGAGGCCGTCGCAGCTGCTGCGTAAAAAAACGCTTCAGCGCCAGGCACCGCTTGCCGGCCAGCTCCCTGCCGCCACCCCTGATTGGGCAGGTAACGGAAATCTCAAGCCCGGTAATTGTTTGATCATTATTAATACGCACGACCACTTCCCGCAACATTTCTCCATGAATCAGCACGGCCCGGCCCCTGGCAAACAAGGCATCGCCTTCCCTGTGATAAAGACTCACCTGCCCGGCATAAACAGGAGAAACCACGACAACCGGGGAAAGAATCAGAAAGGCGATAAACACCACCGCGGTCAGGGCAACAAAAACAGAGCTTTGCCCCTGTTCGTCCGCACCCAGCCTGTGCCAATCTTTCCCGGTGCTCTGCTCACTCACCTGTCTGTCCTCCCTTCTGTTGTCCGCCGGCGGAACCGAACGCGGCACTGTGGACTTCAGTTCTTTCAACTACGGCCACCAGAGTCAGCATAAACTTCCGCCAGTTATGTTTGGGATTCTTGCGGAAATCATAGGCCGCATCCTTCTTGAATCCAAGATTGGGGCTCCGTACAATCCCCTGAGAAAAATTGATACCTTGCAAATGGCAACGAATAGATAACGGTGAACAACGTGAGCGGGGATACGCCACGCAGTTTTCTGATCTCGTTGCCATGCAACAGGGTTCCGACCTTGAAATCCTTCATAAAGGAGGAAATCCTATTCTGCAATTGTCTTGCTTCTTGTTGATCCCGGTATTGTTTGGTATTATCCATTTGAGCCTTTCCTTTCTGATATTATTGAGTTTTTTGTAGATTCCCATATACCAAACAGCGAAAGGATTTCACGTTAATATATAATTATTCTACATGGTCAACTTGTTTTTATTGTCATCAGTCAACCAGCTCCGAAATCTGAGTAAGAATCAAAAGGATGGCGGTTGTGTTTATCATATCTGTTATTCTGATTCATCCGGTAACCGGGGTTGACTCCTGGCAATTTCAACCATTGTTTCCAATCGAATAACCCTGCCATTCATCTGGCGGAGATCGTTATCCATACGATCTACTTTGTCAATAAGGGTGGTCAACCTTTCATTTAAAAGAATCCCCGCCTTTAATGCTTCCATGACTTTTCCACTGATGCCCACTATTAAGCCTCCAACATGGCATGAGTAGCATCAAGCCGCTTTTCAACTTCTTCCATTTTTTTAACGACTTCTTGTGTAGTTCGAATCATGGTGTCTGCCAAAGTGTTTAAAATTATAGAATCATCAGCTGAAGTCTCGCTGTCAAAAGCATTGACCGCTTCCCTCACAACCTTTGCAAAGGAAACGTTTTTATTTTTTGCTATCTTGTCGACCTTCTCGATCATGCTTGGCGGCATAAGGATAGGTTTTCTTAACATTGTTTCATGCTGTGCTGATCCGCTCATAACAAGAACCTCTCTGATTGGTTTATGTGAAATGATGCTTACAGATAAAATATAGCGCATGTGCCACACATGTGCAAGGCCACGCTATTTGTTTATTATTCCCAGACTGTTAAAATCATTTTCTACGGTTATGTAAACACCATGAAGGCGTTGTGTTATACCCTGTTGCTGGTACTTCGACATAACCTTACCCCGTGAGAAAAGAGGTTATATCGCTATTGCAAAGAGCAGGTCTCCCGGTTTAAAAATGGCAGCCGGGAACGGATGGACACGGTTGTCCAAAAAAGGGAGTTTTGTTGTGCTGCGAACACAATTTTGCAAATGTGTCGACAGAAAGAGCCGGTGTTACCATATGCCCGTTTGCGTCAACAGAAAAATTAACTCTTCGGTGGTCGATTGTGACCGTCCGGGAATAGCTGTCTTCTTTGGGGCAAAAGGCGATACTTACCGTTAAACCGGCAGGTTTAAAGCGGCAGGATGTGGACTTCTTCCCTGATCTTATGGGTCCCCCTGAGAAAGAGTCCGTTTCTGCCGTCAATGGAAACCGGATCGCCAAAGTTTATTTGTACGTCATTTATTTTTGCGTACTGTTTTGCTTCAACGACATGCAGATCCCGCGGCAGCCTACTACGCAGGTTTTTTCAAGCCGGGTGGCAACAACCGAGGCATGGGATGTCTGGCCGCCACGGGCTGTGAGCAGGCCGTTGGCCATGGAAATTTCCCGGATATCTTCGGGGACGGTATCCTGGCGGATCAGGATAAGTTGGGCGTCTGGTTGTTCACGCCAGAGCTGGCGGATGTTTTCTTCGGTAAACACCGCCAGACCAGACAGGGCAGACCCGCTGACTCCGATGCCCCGGCCCAGGGTGTCGGATTTGAGTGTTTCAGTGTCTTCAAAGACATCAAAACGTTCTTTCTTCTTGATTGTTATCATGTCCCTGGTCTGGAGGATGTACAGGTCTTCCGGGTTGGGCCCTTCAAAGGTAAATTCAATTTCCTGCGGGTTCCATTCCTTGTCGTAGACCAGATCCCGGGAAATCTCCAGGAGCCGGTTATAAATTGCGGGGAATCGCAGTTCGAGCGAGTTTTTTACAGACCGGCCATCAAGCTCCCCCTGCTCGACAGAAACAGGGTAACTTGTGACAAGCCCGGAGACAATATCCTCGCCCTGATCCTGGGAGGCGTAATCACCCCACAGGGCAACCTGTCGGACTTTCCTGTAAGGGTGGGCAGTGAACAACACTCCGCTGCCGGCCTGTTCGTTTCGATTGCCATACACCATGGCCTGGACAATGACCGCTGTCCCCCAGTCGTCTGACACGTCAAGCAGGTGCCTGTAATCACGGGCCTTTAAGGTGTCCCATGAATCCTGAACCAGCTCTATGGAGCCGATCAGTTGATCCCACGGTTCCTCAGGGGGCGGGCAGTTGCGGCTGATGGTGGCCTTTTTATATTCAAGAGCCAGCTGCCGCATCTCATCGGGTTTGAATTGCCGTTTCAGGTGGACGTTGCATTTTTTCTTATGCTTATTCATTAAATATTGAAACTCTTCCCGCTCCATTTCACCGGCCATACCCCATGACTGGATAAATCTTCGGTAATTATCCCATAAAAAATATTCCTGGTCAGGATGTTGGGACACATACTCTTCAACTATGGCCGAGTTTAAGCCGACATTGTGGATGGTTGTCATCATGCCGGGCATGGACATGGCCGAGCCGGAGCGCACCGAGAGCAGAAGCGGCATTTTATCCGAGCCGAAGATATGACCTGTCTCATGTTCAAGGGCGGTAATCGAACTGCGCATTCGCTGCTGAAATTCTTCCCTGGCCTGGCTGAACAGCTGCACAGCCTGCCAGCAGCGGAATATTTCCGTGGTAATGATAAACGCCGGAGGTACCGGGTGGCCATCTCCTGCCAGCATCATCAGGTTGAACCCTTTATTACCCAGGTGAATAAGATTGTTGGTATGCCGGTTTTTCTTGTGCAGTGAAGAGATCGCCTTTTCCGGATTGTAGGTCATGAGCAGGTCAATGATTTTGGCATCGGAAATTTCTTTTTGCGCTTCCAGTGTCAGAATAATATTCGTGATAAAGGTATCAAGATGCTGCAGGCCGAAGGTCGTGGCAATGAGATCACGAAAAAAGGATTCAGACAGACTGTGTACGGTTGAGGGGAGATCCTCATCGTTCCAGAGCGAGCGGTATTTGGTCAGCAGGTTACTCTTGCCTATCTGGGGGATGATAATAGAGAGATTATTCTGGTGGATATTATTGTAATAGGCATAAATAATATCTTTTACTCCCTCTGACAGCCCCCGCATGATGTCGAGATACTGGGTGTAGGAAAACCGTTTAATGGCAATGGAGGATGAGAGCAGGCTTGCATAGGTATCCAGTTTGCGGCTGGAGATGCCATCCACCTTCAATGCCCGGATAAACATGCGGATACACTTGGAAATACGAAGAAATGTGGCTTGGGTAATAAAGCTTAAGTTTATCGACTGCGTTAATCGCTCCAGATAGATGTTTGCCAGGTTTTCCAGCCGGAATGTGAGTCCCAGTGCGTCAAATTTGCGTTCGGAATATCGGCCGTACACCGATGGGATATCCACGGCAATATGGCGTTTGTAGTAGATTTCTTCCTTGGGCTCAAATTTTTCATCGCTCAGGATAATTGTTTTTAAATGTTCAAGGTTGGTTAGAACCACAGACAGACAGCGAAAGGTGTCACAGTCTTCAAGAGTATCCAGCAGATGCCGCATTTCCGGGAAACCTCCGGCTGCCGCCTGCTGAAGCTGGTTGCGTAATTCCTGCATGCCAAGGTTGTACTTGTGGTGCAGGAGGATGAACATTTTTACCAGCAGTTCAAAACGGTTCCGTTCAACAGATGAAATGTCCTGCTGCTGTTCCAGATAAAGGGAGCGGTCTTTTTCATCCCAGGCAAGAATATCCTCCATGTGCTTAAAGTGCAGATCTCTGCGAATGCGGTTTGTCAGCGTGTGCTGCTCATTAATGAAAATGCCGGTCACGGGGACCTGGTCAAGAATTTCATCGGGTAAAAAGGGGCGCAGATGTTTTTTGTCAAGGGTTATCCAGAAGGTAAAAATAGCCCCGATAAAGTCAACAATCAGGTTGGATGATTCCACATGGGACTGTTTACGCAGAAAATGAATGAGTATGTCACGCCGTTTGTGGGTTTCGTCAAGTTCTGTTGAAACATCACGAAGTTCGCCTTCTGCGCCAATCTCGTTGAAAAATACCGGCATGAGCTTGGTAAACTGTTTGGCAAGGTTGTAAATCGGGCCAATGGGATGGTTGAGCAGATCAGTGATATCACGCTGAAACAGGTCGGTATCTTTAACGCAGGTGCCTGAGAGCCTGATGTTGATTATAAGGGCAGAAAACAGGGTGGAACACCATTTCGGTTCCTGCATGATCAGGTTGAGCCAGACCCTGATGTTGGCCAGATGGGCCGGATTGGTGATGGGCTGCCAGTCTTCGTCAACTCCCATGACGTTTGCGTACTGGAAACCAAAGCGAACGGCCTCCCAGAGAAAGGCTTCTACCAGGCGGGAGTTATTGCGTCTGAAGATTTCTCCGCCAATCACCTGGATGCATTGCAGCGAGGTGTGAGGGTATTTTCGGACATTATCTTTAAGCAGTTGTACCGTGGTGACGAAGAATTTTTCTATCTCTTCAAAGGATTGTTTGCGGATCAGCTGAACCAGCGAGCGGTTTATCTCACGCAGGGTCTCTTCGTGGATAAGATAAAGGCCGGTGGTGTCCATTATCCTGAAGAGAAAGATAAGCTTTCTGTTCTCTACAAACGATGAGGCGGGATCATCCGTATTTTCCGTAACGAGCTGTGCGGGAATCTGCCGGTAGAGCCTGACAATATCCATGTGGGCCGGAAGCTCCAGGAGTTGCCTGAGCGCGTCCATCGGGTCTGTATGTGTATCAATTTCCAGTAAAGTATCTCTGTGGAGGCGAATCTGCCGGTGGGAAATGGCGGCCAGCTTTTCTCCGGTTTTCCACTCGCTGCAGAATTCACCGCACTGGTCCAGAAACCAGGGCAGGGGGTCTTCTTCGTTAAGCCAGTACTCGTAGTTAAGGCGCAGGATTTTTTTCATCAGCCGGGCTATGGGCTGGTAGGAAAAAGGTGTTCCCGGTTCACCCTTGCCAAAGGCAATCAGGCTGAGGGCCATTTTTTTCATCGGGTGATGTCCCTGGACCATGTACATCATGACCTGGTTGTCTATGGCGTCGAGTTCATGAAGCCGGTCGATAAAGCCGTTCAGGTTTTTTTCATACAGCACCAGTGACTCTGCGTCCAGGGAGGCGATGAGTTTGTCCGTATAGGCAAGCATTGCCTCCATAATCATGGATATCAGCTTGCCGTTTTTCCGGGAATCCTCAAGGGCTTCCAGGAATATTGAGGTAAACCGGGTAAAGCATTCCGGCCCCTGTTCGTGCCTGCGGTAATGGTTGAGGTTTTTCAGTACAAATGCACGCAGTTCAGGGATGATAAGCTGCCAGTTGCGGTAGGGATGACTGATCTCGTAGAGCAGGTGTTCGAGCTTGCCTGACAGCCCCTGGTATCGGTGGACAACATCTTGCAGAACCTGATAGCTCGGATCGATTTCAACGCTTGAAGCTGTTTGCTGCAAATTTGCCTTGAGAGCGTCGGACTGGAGATCAGAGGGGGGCTGGCTGCTCATGATAGTACCTATGGACGGTTTATAGTGGCTGCTGTAAGCGTGAAAAATGGTTGCGCGTGTCGGGCGAGCGTTTTGTATCATACGCTCACCTGTCTGATATATAAAACAGTTTCAGGAAATGACCAGCAAAGAAGGCAGGTTTTATCAGGACGGGCGAAAAAATATCTGCGGGCAAGTTCAAGGGAAAAACAGAAAACCGCCTGCCCGGCAGGTACAACAAGGGGACACCGGGCAGACGGCGGAGGAGCGGGGGGCACAGGCCCGGTTTAGAGTGGGGCCTGTGCGAGAGGAGGAAAGGTTATCCTTGGTGAATGGTCTGGAAGTCGTTGTAGGCGTGGGCACCGTGTTCTGCAATATCCACACCGATTGCTTCTTCTTCCTCGGTGACTCGCAGGCCAATGGTCATGGAGATGACCTTGAAGAGGATAAACGCTGTGCCAAATGCCCAGACAAAGGCGGCAACAATACCAATGATCTGGGTGGTGATAATTGCGGTGGTCATGCCTTCAATGTTAAAGATCCCGGCAGCAAGTGTTCCCCAGGCGCCACAGACGCCATGGACAGATACTGCACCCACAGGGTCATCAATATGCATCCTGTCAATGGTGACAACCGAAACAACAACCAGGACACCAGAGATCAGGCCGATAATAATTGAACTTGTCGGGCTGACATTGGCACATCCAGCGGTAATGCCTACAAGGCCTGCCAGAGCGCCGTTTAAGCTCATGCCGATATCAGGTTTTTTAAACATTACCCAGGAAACAAGCATTGCAGAGACAACGCCGGCAGCTGCTGACAGGTTGGTGTTGACAAAGATCATGGCAATGGAGGTGTCGCCGGTGGTTGTGGAGCCGGGATTGAAACCGAACCAGCCCATCCAGAGAATGAAGACACCGATTGACGCCATTGGGATATTGTGACCGGGGATGGCCCGGACTTCGCCTTTTGGCCCGTATTTTCCTTTCCGGGGACCGAGAACGATTGCTCCGGCCAGTGCACACCAGCCGCCGATGGAATGAACAACTGTTGAACCGGCAAAGTCAATAAAACCTTTTCCTTCAAGCCAGCCATTACCGTTAAGCAGAGAACCCCAGGCCCAGGAGCCGAACACGGGATAAATAAAGGCACAGATCACCGCTGAGTAGAGGAGATAACTTGTAAATTTGATTCGTTCTGCCACCGCTCCGGAAACAATGGTGGCAGCCGTTGCCGCAAAAACACACTGGAACATCCAGAAGGCAAGTACCCACTGGTCGCCGCTCGGGCCGGTCCAGCCGGACAGGAAAAAATCTGTGGTACCAAACCAGCCTGTCTTGGTGGCTCCAAACATCAGGCCAAAGCCGACAGCCCAGAAGGCCAGAGAGCCCATGGCAAAATCGAGCAGGTTTTTCATCATAATGTTACAGGCTGATTTTGCCCGGGTAAAACCGGATTCAACCATGGCAAATCCTGCCTGCATGAAAAATACAAGAGTTGCCGCAATCAGGGTCCAGACATAGTTGAGATTGGTCTGCAGCCCGGTAATGGCAGTTGCATTACCTTCCATGCTGATTTTTGCGATATTATCTCCTGCTGCAGCTGAACCGGCAGCCAGCAGGATAAGAATTATTGAAATAAGTGGTATTTTTTTTCGCATTGGAGCGTCTCCTCTGATAATTATGTTTTCCTGAAAACGATAAATAATGGTGAATGTAGAGTTGCTGGTGCCGCCGTGAAATCTTTTCAGATGAGCATGGATGACCTAAATTGCCTCCTGATCAGTTTCACCGGTACGAATGCGGACAACCTGTTCTACGGGAAGAACAAAAATTTTGCCGTCACCAATCTTTCCGGTACGAACAGAGTTGATAATGGCAGCGATAATTTCGTCGACACGGTCAGCCTCAATAATAACTTCGACTTTTATTTTCGGAATAAAATCCACAAGGTATTCCGCTCCGCGATAGATTTCCGTATGACCCTTTTGGCGGCCAAAGCCTTTTACCTCGCTGACTGTCATGCCCTGCACGTTTAAATCGTGAAGTGCTTCTTTGAGTTCATCAAGCTTAAATGGCTTGATGATGGTTTCAATTTTTTTCATGGGTATCCTCCGGTATGTAAATTCGTTTTATCGAAAAAAGTGTTTCTTCTGGTATACCAACTATCGTGCCAGTCTTGGCCCTGGCCGTTATTTAGCAGGTAATTGACCGATCTTTTGATTAAACGTTCTTGCCGCGCAACGTTTAAGGGAGGCGGGTTTGTTTTTTATTTATTAACAAAAATGTGTTAAAACGGGGAAAATGAGTACAATTTTGTAATCTTTAAGGGCGGAAATGTACAGGAGGCCGTTCCGGGTACGCGGGAATTTCAGTTAAGGGGATACTGCTGTTTGATAAGATTTAAGGCTTCATTTTCAGAATGGATTTTACCGTTGAGCTGTGCCTCAAGGACGTGGTTGAGCATGGTCCGGAAACCGGGACCTGGCTGGTAGCCCATGTTTTGCAGATCTTTGCCACGAATGAGGAGCCGGGTATTGCGAAGAGTGGTCACAAAACGGGAAACATCCCGCTGGATATGTTTTTTTCTGGCCAGGGCCATAAGGTAGAGCAATCCTTCGTTTTCAAGTTCTGAGAGCAGCCAGTAGATTTCACTTGGCTGCATAAAAGGCCGGCGCTGCATCTCGTGAGCTATACGTTCCACCTCTGTTTTTTGTCTGATCAGCATTTTTCGTTGTTTATCTGCCACCTCAAACCTTTCACAAAAGTTGAGCAGCTGCCGGACCCGCGAACGGCTGAAAATGGCGAGCAGATAAACTACCCATGACTCACAATTTTCTTCCAGGTAAAGCAGTTTAAACCAGGCCACAGACTGTTCAGCCTGGTTAATGACATGAGCAAAACGTCGATCTATTTTCAAATTTGGTCTCAGGTCCGGCCAGAGAAAGGGAAACAGTTTAAACTGCGACATCCTCCGTAAAGAGGCCAGCGGATGGTTCTCGTTAAGAATCTGTTGCAGCTCATGAAAGAATCTGGTTCCAGGAGTCAGCTCAAAGAGGTGCATGCGCACAGCGTTTTTAATGAGTTTTTCTGCGTGCCTGGTAATACGGAAATCAAGGCGTTGTTCAAAGCGGATTGCCCGAAAGATTCTGGTCGGATCTTCAACAAAACTCAGGTTATGCAGTACCCTGATTCGTCGTTCTTTAAGATCATTCTGGCTGTTGAAGAAATCAACCAGAGTGCCAAAACGGTCCGGATTGAGATGAATGGCCATAGCATTAATTGTAAAATCACGGCGGTAGAGGTCAAGCTTTACAGAGCTGAGTTCCACCGTTGGCATGGCGGCTGGATATTCATAATATTCCAGCCTGGCAGTGGCCACATCCAGGCGCAGGCCGTCCGGGAAGATGACCGTGGCAGTGGCAAATTTTTCATGTGTCCTGACTATAGCCTGCTTTTTTTCAGCAAGTTTCCGGGCAAACAGGATACCATCACCTTCAACCACAATGTCAATATCCAGATTATTGATATTCAGAAGCAGGTCCCGGACAAATCCTCCAACCGCAAAGGCCGTCATATCAATTGATCGGGCTGTTTCACCGACTTCCTGCAGGAGGACGATTGTCTCCAGAGGCAGAGATTCACTCATCAGGGTACTGACGTTACGGGTCTGTTTTGCCGAGGGGTTTTCGTGTTCCTGCAACAGGTTTTGCGGCAGGTGGGAAGGATCATTAATCAACAGGTTAAGCAGGTCTGTGCGGGTGATAACCCCGCTTATTTCCTGAGTATTCTTAACAATGGGGATAAGTCGCTGTCTGTTTTCTATAATGAGTTCCTGGATGTCAGCCAGGGTTGCGCTTTCAGGAAGGGTCTGGATATCTGTTGTCATATAATCACTGACCGGCAACTCGCTCAGCTTGTGAAAAATAGCTTTTTCCACCACCCGACGTGAAATAATCCCCAACAGCCTTGAGGGATGTCCGGAGTCTCCGCTGTCCTGCACCACGGGCAGCACCGTGATGTTGTAGCGGGTCAACAGTATATTAGCCTGGTGAATGCTCACGTCAGGGGTGACAGAGATCACTGGCGAAGACATCAGTTCACTGGCAATGGATTTGGGGCGGACATACTGATGCAGCAGTTGAATCAGTCGTTCCTCGGCTTCAAAAAGAGTTTTGTCGCTGATTGTCGCAGATGCCGCCGCCGCATGACCGCCCCCGCCAAAGTCTCTGGCTATCATGCCCGCATTGACTTCCGGAATTCTGCTCCGGCCAATCAGATAAGTGCGCTCGCCCATGCAGATCAGGGCAAAGACAACATCAAGATTTTTCATCACCATCATTTTGCGGACAAGGACAGCAAAATCATCAACATAGGAGGGAATGGTCAGCTTGCTGATGGCAATCCGTATGGACTGGATTGTGTAGGTGAAGGTGTTTTTCAACAGGGCGTTAAGCAGTCCGACCTGTTGGACAGACAGGCTCTTGTTGACAAACTGACTGACAATATCAAGTTTTGCCCCGCAGGTAAGAAGCCATGATGCGGCCTTAAGGTCTGCCGGTGTGGTTGTTGAGTAGAGAAAAGAACCGGTGTCCTCGTATACGCCAAGGGCCATGAGTGTGGCTTCATCCGGAGTGGGAGTTATCTGTTGTTTTTGGAAAATCTCCACGAACAGGGAAACCGTAGAACCAGTGTCTTTCACAATCTGCAGGTTGCCCCGCATGTCACCGGGGGCGTCAGGGTGATGGTCATAGAGATGAATCTCTAAACCGGGATTGCTAAGACATTGCTGGAGTTCGCCAATACGGCTTTTCTGGCGGGTGTCAACCACGATGAGCCGGGAAACTGCTGTTACGTCAATATGCTTTACCTTTTTAAAGGCATAAAAGTTGCGTATTTCCTGGGACAGGTAATCCCGCAGGCGCCGCTCCTGAGAACCAACCAGAACGAGAACCGCCTCAGGATAGAGCTTTTTGGCCGCTATCATGGAGGAAAGCCCATCAAAGTCAGCGTTTATATGTGTTGTGATGACTTCCATAAAGAGAAGTATACCCGAGTTGAGCCGCCTTGACAAAGGCGGCTTTATAACAGGGGAGATATGAAAATGCTTTCCAGTGCTGTCTGCTGTTGCGACTCTGGCTGGAATTTTGCCCGGACAGCTTTTAAGCAGGCGGAAAACACAAAAAGGTGGAAAAAATAATGCGTCTGAATCCGTGGAGAATCAGGGAATACGTCTTTATGTTTCCTGTCCGGGGGGTGAGAGTTGGAGCCTAATGTGTTCCGGCAAGGCTTTTGCAATACTCTCTTGTAATTGATTCATTTTGAAAATGAAAAAGTGGTGGGAATTTGCAGTGAAAAATATTTCCTGTCTGTATGTGCTTGGTTTTGCATGATATATTTCCGTTTTTGGGTGAGTGGGGCATAGGCAGGAACGGACAAGGAAAACAGTGGGGTTGAGGCTAATAAGCGACAAAATGACCGGCAAAATGCGACATGAAAACGTGTTTGGCCTGTAGCGCAAGCCATGAGTACTGTTCTCGTGGTCAATCACCAGCGTCGG
>QNYF01000157.1 GCA_003978695.1 Desulfobulbus sp.
CGCAACACCCCGTTTAAACGTTTATACCTGCAGCCTGCGGCCGGTGATGCCGGCGGAGCCATTGGAGCTGCTTTTTATACGTGGTATAAACTCCATCCGGAGGGCAGGAAAGCTGGCGACACACGATTTAGCATGCAGCATGCAGGATGGGGGCCGCAGTATGATTCATCCTCTTTGCAAACAATTCTTGAGGCGAAGGAGGAGACTCTGCGTGCTGAAGGGTGCCGTGTAGAATTTGTTGAAGACGAAGACCTTCTCTGTCAAAATACTGCTGCGGCAATAGCTGAGGGGCGTGTTGTCGGTTGGTTTCAGGGACGGATGGAGTGGGGGCCGCGGGCTCTTGGCAACCGTTCTATTCTCTGTGATCCACGGAGGGCAGACATGAAGGAAATATTAAACAGCAAGATTAAACGCCGGGAATCCTTCCGTCCCTTTGCTCCTTCTATTTTACGCCAGTATGTAGATAAGTGGTTTGAAGAAGATGATGATGTCCCCTTTATGATGCAGGTGTTTCAGATTCGGCAGGAACAACGTGAGCAGGTTCCGGCAGTAACCCATGTCGACGGTTCCGGCCGTTTGCAAACAGTCATAAATGAGTCAAATCCTCTATATTTCAAGCTGATATCGTCTTTTCACGCGCTTACAGGTGTCCCCATGCTGCTCAATACCTCGTTTAATGAAAATGAACCCGTGGTCTGTACCCCCGGGCAGGCGTTGGACTGTTTTTTGCGAACCAGAATGGATATTTTGGTTCTGGGAAATTTTTGTATTTCACGGTAGAGTTACCCTTGAGAGTTGTGCCGGAGTTGCATTTTACTGAATTCTGTTTTCGGGACCTGTTTTTATGTCATTACAATTTGTCTCTTCTTGCGTTTTACGGAGTTTGCTGATTCTACTGATTGCCGGCCAGCTCATGTTGCCTTTGCCATCATATGGCTTCAGCATTGGCGAGGAACGGATGGTCGGCGAGAGACTGCTTTATACTATCCGGGCTGAATTTAAACTGCTCGATGATCCCGATATATCGCAATATATTAACAACCTTGGCGGGCAGATTCTTGATGTTGCCGGGCCGCAGTTTTTTGATTATCATTTTTTTGTGGTGAAGAGTAACCAGTTTAACGCCTTTGCCGCCCCCTCCGGTCTTATCTTTTTTTACACCGGTTTGATTAAAACCATGAAAAGTGAAGATCAATTGGTGAGCGTGCTTGCCCATGAGGTCGGGCACGTTGTCAGTCGTCATATTGCCCACCGAATGAGCAAACAGGGCAAGGTAACGGCTGCGACTATGCTTCTTGGTCTTGCCAGTCTTGCTCTTGGAAATCCAGCCTTGTCTCAGGGGCTTCTGACCGGATCAATTGCCGCCAATCAGGCGATTAGTTTAGGGTTTTCCAGAGAAGATGAGGAGCAGGCCGACCGTCTGTCTTTCGACTGGATGCGGGCTCTGCATAGAAATCCCGAGGCCATGGTGGGGATGCTCAAGACTATGCGCAGAATTACCCGCTACAGGACAAATAAACTGCCTGCCTATCTGTTGACGCATCCTCATCCTGAGACACGGTTGGATTATGTCAGGTCGCTTGTCGAAATTGACCGGGAACCCCCTGTCCAGTACAAGGCGACAGATGATTTCTCGTTTCTTCGGTTTAAGTACAGGGTGCTGAGTCAGTCGATTCCATCTGAAGAGTTACGGGTTTTCTGCGCAAATATCATCTCCTCCGGCAAGGACACGGAACAGGTAACAATGGCCCGGTATTGTCTGGCATTGTTAGAGGGGCAGGAAGCAAATTTTACCGAAGCTGTGAAGCAGATGGAGCTGGTCAGGGGAAAATATCCGCACCGGAATATCCTTAATGTTGACCTTGCGACGCTCTATCTGGATGCGGGCAAAATCGATCAGGCCCTTTTGCTTTTACGCAAAGCATATAAACGCGATGCCACAGATATGTATGCCGCTTTTCGTCTGGCCCAGGCTTTGGAGAAAAAGGGAAAGATGTCAGCAGCCCAACATCTTTATCGTGAAGTGGAAAAGGTAATGCCTGAGTATTCCCAGCTTTACTATGCCCTTGGCAGGCTCAAGGCAAAACAGGGTGCTCAGGGAGTGAGTGAGTTCTATCTGGCAAAGTATTATTTATATGAGGGACGCATGAAATTTGCCAAACAGTATCTTAAGCGGGCTGGCAGGGATAAATCTATACCTCCAGCCATGCGGGATGAAGCACAGTCTATTCTGGACAGGCTGGAAACACTGGAAAAAGAGACGTAGGCGCTATGCTCAAAAGATTTACGGTGTCTCTGGAAGAAGACCTGCTGGAGAGGTTTGACGGCTCAATCAACAGACATGGCTATTCAAACCGTTCAGAGGCTGTTCGTGACCTTATCCGCAGAGAACTGGTGGACGAAGAGTGGGAACAGGACAGCGAAGTTGTTGGCGTTGTCACTCTTGTCTATAACCACCATCAATCACAGCTGCAGGAAAGAATAACTGAGCTGCAGCATCGTTACTATCAGCTCATTACCTCAACGACCCATGTGCACATGGAGGATCACAACTGTCTGGAAGTGACCATTGTCAAGGGGCAGGCTTCACTGGTCCGGGAACTCTCTGAAGGCCTGATCGCCCTGCGCGGGGTTAAATCCGGAAATCTCACCATGTCCAGCACGGGGGGACATCTTCATTAATCCGTAACTATTCAGCTTCATCTCGTCTCGGAGTCGTGGTTTACCTGCGACAATCACGCTGCCTCACATAGGCGCGACACTGCTTCGCTGTGATAGTTCGTTGGCCTGCTTGCCACAGTATATGGGGTACATCTGAACAGTTACAGACCACACGTTATGCCAGAGTCGTGGTGCTACAAGGTACATTAATCCTTGCGTATTCCTTAAATGTTTAGCGGTAAGGTTATGGTAACCTTCTTTCAAGTGGCGCAAAAATTGCATTTCATTGTATGGCTCAAATAGTCATTACAGGAAGTGTCCATGAAGCGTTATACACAAAAGAAGAAACAGATGAATACAATTTGTCCTTCCTGGTCTCTCTCGACCAGGAGTTGTCGTTTAAGCAATGATGGCTTGTACCTTCCCGTTGCTGAACATGTCGGGATGTATTGCGAAGGAGGGGGGTATCTCTCCTGTCCGCAGAGTATCAATTTCAATTCATTATCTGGTCCCACCAGCAAGCATCGTGAAGAACGACGATGTTCTCGGCGCACGCCGGTCCGTTTATTTGCCCGTGTTACTGAACGTTTTGAGGAAATGAACCAGGCCGGAGAAGGAGCCGCGGTAACGGTTGATGTAAGTCCGGAAGGCTTACGGGTTGAATTATGTAGACCTCTTGCAGAGGGGGTTGAGATCCTTTTTTCTCTTGAGCATGGGCCTTCCAACTCTCCGGTGCATGGTATCGGGAGAGTGCAGTGGTGTCGCTCAATGGAGAATGCGTCTCTTTTTCATGCCGGCATTAAGGTGACCGACCCGGCAATTGGTAGCGTAATGCAGACGACAATGGCAGAATTATCCGAATAAACAACTTTTGCCTCGCTGTTTTTTCGTTTAATCGGAAAAGGTTCGTCGATTAGTGTCCTGATTTTGCAGAGTTTTATTTTTTATTTCGGTTTTCAGGTAAAAATATGAGCCAGGCAGTTTTCTTTTCCGGAAAAATGGTCAACGATACCAGTCTTCAGCTGCTCAGCTGCATTTTTTGTAACTCTTCAGATGCGCCTGAGCTTCGGAGTCTACGCATACCTGTTCATTGAGAGCTGTGAAGTGTACTTGTGCTACTCGGGCAGGCCTCAATGGACGAAGATGAGGTGCAGCTCCATAGTCACTTTTTTTTGTTTTCTGCCCGTAACTATTCAGCTGCACCCCATCTCGGAGTCGTGGCTTACCTGCGACAATCAGGCCGCCTCACATAGGCGGTGACACCGCTTCGCTGTTATAGTTCGTTGGCCTGCTTGCCACATATGGGGCACATCTGAACAGTTACAGACCACACGTTATGCCAAAGTCTTGGTGCTACCTGAATAATTACTTCTGCCCTAATGTAATTTTCTGTCAGCCAGCCAGATAAGTCCTAAAACCGGCACTCCCATCAGCGTCGTTAGCAAAAAGAATCGTTCATAGCCCCAGGCGGAAACCATTGTTCCGGAGTAGCCGCCAATAAGTTTGGGCAGCAGGATCATGAGCGAGGAAAAAATTGCATATTGCATGGCAGTGAAGGAAATATTTGTCAGGCTTGAAAGAAAGGCGACAAAGGCAGTGGTGGCAATCCCGGCACTGAGATTGTCGGCTGCAATGACCAGGGTGAGAAAGGCCACATCATTTCCTGCTGCCGCAAGTCCCATAAAAAGTAAATTGGTAAGACTTGAGAGCAATGCTCCTAAAAAGAGAATTTTAGTTACCCCGTAGCGTAATGTCATCATCCCGCCGATAAATCCTCCGGCAAGAGTCATTAACAGACCAAATGTCTTAATAACGCTTGCAATCACCGGTTTTGAAAAGCCCATATCCTGGTAAAATACATTTGAGATGACACCAAGGACAATATCTGAAACTCTGTAAAAAGCGATCAATGAGAGAAGCAGCAGGGCTGTTTGCATTTCATAACGCTTAAAAAAATCTACTATTGGCGCAATATAGGTATGGCGCACCATTTTCCGGTCTGCAATTTTTAAAAGCACGAGAAGATATGCAGCTGCCAGTCCTCCGGCTATTGCAAAAAACAGACGCCCTGCCTCAACTGCAAAAGAAAGAAGCCGTGAATATTCGGGAAATGTTGTATGGGCACTGTTTTCCAGCGAGGCAACCGTCGACCCAGACAGGAAAAAGAGTGCAACAAAAACAGCGGCACTTGAGATGAAAAGAAGAAGAAAACGGAGGTAATGGCTGGCAGTGTAGTTTTCTGCAGAGACTTTTTTTTCTGGTTCCTCAATGAGCAAAGTCGTTGCCACTCCGATCAGCATGACCGCGGCCATGGCAAAATAGCTGTATTTCCAGGCTGTATAACTGTAGACTTCTCTGCTGGTGCCAAACCAGGAAGCAAGGTACAATGCACCGGCTCCAGCAACGAGCATGCCTATCCGATAGCCTGCAATATAGGTCGAGGCCAGTAATGCCTGGAGTTCTTCGTCAGCACATTCAATCCGGTAGGCATCAATAACAATATCCTGGGTGGCCGAAGAAAAACCGAGCATAACGGCAGCCAGCGCCATTTTGACCAGATTGTTTCCGGATGCGGCCGGGTCGGTTAAGGCCATCAGGCAAATTGAACCGATGACAGCCATCTGAGCCAGTAGCAGCCAGCTGCGTCTGCGTCCCAGAAGCCGGGTAAGTCCAGGCAGCGGCAGTGAATCAACGAGTGGTGCCCAGATGAATTTGAATGCATAGCCAAGAGCTGCCCAGGAAAAAAAAGTGACTGCTGAGCGACTGACCCCGGCTTCACGCAGCCAGAGAGAAAGGGATGAAAAGATCAGCAGGATCGGTACGCCTGCAGAAAAACCAAAGAACAGCATGGTGATTACCCGAGGATGCGTCCAGGTATGGAAGGTTTGTTTCCAGCTCTTTACAGTATGAGTTTTGTGGTCGGGTTGGTTGTCCATTGGTTGTGTCTGTGTTATCTTTTATTGAAATGAAGATGTTGTGCAGCGGAGAAGTTTTTATGACGCAGTTACATCCTTCATTGTTCGTTGTGACCGGTCAATCAGCCCGGCCATGTCGGTTAGTGAATTATTCAATTGTATTGTCGGCGCCTATAGTCTCAGAATGTCACCGCCTCTGCAATACAAAAGAATGCAAAAATTAAGGTAACTATTCAGCTGCACCCCATCTCGGAGTCGTGGCTTACCTGCGGCAATCAGGCGCCTCACATAGACGGTGACACCGCTTCGCTGTTATAGTTCGTTGGCCTGCTTGCCACAATATGGGGCACATCTGAACAGTTACAGAACACACGTAATGCTAAAGTAGCGTGGTGCTACCTGAATAGTTACAAATTAAGCAGCCTGCTTTAAAGGATACTGACGAATTTTAATGAAAATAAAGATTTATAACACTCTGGCCAGAAAAAAAGAAGTGCTACATCCCCTTGAAGAGGGTCATGTTAAACTCTATGTCTGCGGAATCACCTCTTATGATTACTGCCATATTGGCCATGCCCGGTCTGCATTGGTGTTTGATATGGTTGTGCGCTATCTGCGTTATCGTGGCTACAGGGTAACATTTGTTCGTAATTTTACAGACATCGACGATAAAATAATTGCCCGTGCCGCTGAGCAGGGGGTGGACGCTCAGGAGCTGGCGCAACGGTTTATTGATGAGTTTTATGTGGATATGGACGCGTTGGCTGTCATGCGTCCGGATATTGAACCACGTGCGACAGATCATATCCCGGAAATGATAGAACTGGTTCAAGAGCTCATTGACAAGGGACTGGCCTATCCATCCGGTGGTGACGTCTATTACCGGGTAAACCGTTTTACCGGCTATGGGGCGCTTTCAGGACGAAGTCTTGAAGATATGCAGGCTGGAGCAAGGATTGAGGTTAACGACCAGAAAGAGCATCCCATGGATTTTGTTCTCTGGAAGGCGGCCAAGCCCGGAGAACCGAAATGGCAAAGTCCCTGGGGAGATGGCCGTCCGGGCTGGCATATTGAATGTTCTGCCATGAGTCGTAAGTATTTTGGCGAAACTTTTGATATCCATGGCGGCGGCAAAGATCTTATTTTTCCTCATCATGAAAATGAAATTGCTCAGAGCAGCGGTGCTTCAGGCAAGACTTTTGCCAATCTCTGGATGCATCATGGTTTTGTGACCATAAAAGATGAGAAAATGTCCAAGTCTCTGGGGAATTTTTTAACCATCCGTGACGTGTTGGAGCAGTATCCGGCAGAGGTTTTGCGGCTGTTTATATTCTCCACGCAGTATCGCAATCCTCTTGATTTCACAGAAGACGCCCTGCAGGATGCCCAGAGCGGACTTGACCGCATGTATGACTGTCTGGCCGGGGTGGAAAGACTTTCCGAAGAAGAGGGCGAAGCCGCCGCCATAAGCAGCAAGGACCGGAAAAAAATAGCGTCATTACGGCAGCGTTTTGAATCTGCCATGGATAATGATTTCAACACGGCCCAGGCGCTCGGGTTTATATTTGATACCGTAAAGGTTTTAAACAAGCTCACCCGAATGCTTTCTCAACACGCAGCCGCTGAAGATATTCTTCTTGTTCGGCAGGGTGCTGCCGATGTCCGGGAACTTGCCGGTGTGCTGGGTGTCTTACAGCAGGAACCTGTGCAGTATGTTGCCAGAAAAAAACAACAGTTGCTTGATTCAATAGATATTTCAGAAGATAAAATTCTTGAGCTTATTGCCAGGCGTAATGCGGCGCGCGATGAAAAAGACTGGGCTGCAAGTGATTTGGTCCGCGATGAACTTCTGGCCCATAATGTTGAACTGCACGATGGACCCGAAGGTACAACCTGGGATGTAAAATCTTAGCGTAATCACATATAAAAGTGCTATAATCTTCGCAGAAATAAGTCTGATAAATAGAGCAGGAAAAAAGCGGCACACCAGATCAATTCATCTGCGGAGGTTTGTTTCATGGCGCGTTTACCTGTTGTGGCAGATAAGTTTTATCCCGGGGATCCGACAGAACTCCGACAGCAGATTGCAGGGTTTGTTTCAACCGATGAGCCTGGAAAGCCTGCTGCGGCAGTGATGGTGCCCCATGCAGGGTATGTCTACTCCGGAAAGATTGCCGGAGAAACATTTGCCCAGGTTGAAATACCTGAAACGGTAATACTTATCGGCCCTAATCATCAGGGGTATGGTGCCCCGGTATCTCTTGGCACAGAAGACTGGGCCATGCCCATGGGAAGTGTTCCCTTTGCCGTTGATGTTGCGGCGGCACTCTTGCAGAATTCATCTGTAATTGTCTCAGATAATTCTGCACATCAATATGAGCATTCTCTGGAAGTTGAAATCCCCTTTCTGCAGTTTTTTCAGCCCAGGTTGAGCATTGTTCCCCTGGTTGTCTCCCATATTTCATATAAAAAATGCCAGCAGGTTGCCCGTGATCTGGCTTTAGCCATCTCCTTCTATGACGGACCTGTTCTGCTTGTCGCAAGTTCAGATATGACGCATTATGAATCCCGTGAAGATGCGGAGCCTAAAGATCATCTGGCGCTTGAATACCTGCTCAAAATGGATCCTGAGGGGTTGTATAATACAGTTGTAACTAACCGTATTTCCATGTGCGGTGTTATTCCGGCAACTATCACTCTGCTTGTTGCCCGCGAAATTGGCAGTACCGGGGCAGAGCTCATCAGATACACGGATTCAGGGGAAGTGAGTGGTGATACAAGTCAGGTTGTTGGCTACGCCGGTGTTGTTATCAGATAGACAATGTTTTTTCCACCGGGCAGAGCGTTGTTTAAAGGGCTGAGGCATCCATGAATGTTTTCCCTTGACAATGGCTGAGAAAATCTCTATTTTGCCTGTCACATTCCAACACACTGGGGGATGGTCTAATGGCAAGACAGCGGACTCTGACTCCGCTTATCGGGGTTCGAATCCCTGTCCCCCAGCCAGTTTCGTATTTTCGTGTAGTAATTTCAGCTGCTTGAAAACAGCATGTTGAGGTGAAATCATAGGTCCATGCTGTATATCATTGTAGCAGTGATCAGTATTTGGATGTTATTCCACGATGCTCCATTATCTTTGCCAGCCCCGCTATGACCTCTCTGAATGGTCTGGCTGTATCAATTTCTACGATGATATTATCCATGTTCGGTTGATTGACAAGAGCAACAGCCTGATCGGAAATACAAAATTCAGATAGTCCTTTTTGAAATTGTTTCCAGCTTTTCAGACCAAACCACTTGCAATTCAGAAAATTTCTTCGGGGAACCTGCTTTAGTTCATTAATGGAAATAGGATCACCGAAATTTGCACGAATACCATTTTTTAATCTGGTATCAAAATGTCGTTCTTGGGCTAATTCTTCAACGCTTTAGGGGGCGGTCAGGGAGAGTTTGTTCATGATGTTAATTCCTGGCTGACATGAATTATTCTTTGCCCACAATAACAGGCTCGAACTTAATATCTTTAATCCACGATGGATCACCAAACATCAAATTTTCTTTGTACGACTTATTTGTGAAATCCCGTATGTTTTTGATAACTTCCTTTACGGGTAGATTGTAAAGTTCCGCTACCTGCCTAAAAGGGGTTTCTGAGTATGGTTCGCCTTTTATCTCGGCTATATTTTTCGCAAAATATCTATCGGCTTTTTCTTGTTCTCCCAAGCCCATAGCAATCATTATTGAGTCTTCCAGTTCATCTTCATATTCTTTGAGATCAACTATGAGTGGTTTATGTCCATAGCTACTCTCCACCCTCTGGTTCAATCATCTCCATTATCTCTTCTTGAAACAGCTCATCGGACATTAATTTCTGAGCAAGAGCGGTACAGATAGCAGCAGTGAGTCCGTTCATGTCAGATGAGGCTATGAGGGAGGCTAGAAATATCCTTACAGCGACATCTTCTGTCGCCGGTAACGACATCATCTATAACATCACGGAGGAAAACTATAATGTGATTACTCCGTATATGCAGTATATGGTCATGCAGCAT
>QNYF01000161.1 GCA_003978695.1 Desulfobulbus sp.
TACCTGTTGCAGGTCATCTTGGCTAGGTTTAACAGAAGAAATCTTAGCAGCCACTGCACCAAGAGAGAGAACAGCTGCTGTGGCCGCAGTTTTTCCTCCGAAAAGTGTATCAAGTTTTTCGTCTATGCCACCAACAGCTGCATCAATCGGAGTCGTGGACTCGGTGCTGTCAAACCCTGATGCTTCAGACTCATCATCACTACCGAAAAAGGAATCAAGTTTATCTTGAAGATCATTTGATGGATCTTCTTCAAGTTCTGCAACAACTCTATCTTCCTGAAAACCACCTTCATCATCCTCATCCGTATCAGAAAGAGCTGCAACGACAAAGTCATCTTCAGGCTCTTGATAAACAGGATCTTGAGATGCAGCAGGTAGTTCCATCTCTTCAATGTCTGGTTCTTCCTCGGATATACCAAAGAATGAATCAAGACGACCTTCAAGGTCAGCTGAAGGATCTTCAGCAATACCCTCTGCGACAACTTCCTCTCTAAAGCCTGATTCTTCATCAGAGTCATCAAGGGCGGGAATGATAGAATCAAAATCACTACTCTCTGTCTCAACGTGTTTCTCTTCTTCTGCGCTACCAAACAGAGAATCAATTTGCCCTTCGAGCTCAGTTGTTGATTCAACTTCGTCCACCTTTGATTCAACAACTGGAGAATCGATGATATCAGGGATATCCGTTAATGCATTTTCTTCCAGGATTTCCTCATCGCCAGGGACATTATCAGCGTCGTCAAGAAAAAGATCATCATCAAGCAAAAGTTCACTTTCTTTGTCCAGATCAACTCCTTCCAATTCCTCACTGAAGTCCAGTGAGTCCGGTTCCTCAATTCCCGCATCCTCTAATTCAATTTCAAAGTCATTGAGGTCGTCGTCAAGAGTGTCCAATGATCCTTCAGCATCTTCGCTGTCAGTTCCAAAAAGGAGGTCCAGCTCTTCATCGAGTTCATCTGCATTCAAAGCGTCATCATCAAGAGACAAATCAGCAAAATCGTCTTGGCTGACATCTGTCAAAGAAGGAACGACTGTGCTTGAATGAAGTTCCTCCTCTATAAAATCATCTGCAATTTTATTTGATACAGGATGGATAGCTCCGGGGTCAAGAATGTCATCAGGATATTGCTCGTCAGCTGTTTTCATTGCGGTAGCCACATAATCTTCAGACGTTTTGTCTGAAATGTCTATTACGTCATCATCGGAAAGAGAAGCGATAATATCCTCATCAAGGTCTATGTCTAACCCTTGAGCATCATCAAGCTCTTGATGTTCAAGATCAAAATCCAGGTCTAGCTCATTTTCATCTTCATGTGCTACAGGAGAATCAAAAACATCTTCTATTCCTTCATCAATATCTTCAGGAGTTTCAGTTAGTTCAATTTCTGATTCAAAGCTCTCTTCAGGCTCGTCAAAATCAAGGATTTCGTCTACTTTTTCAAACTGTTGAGTTTGGGCTACTCCTGATACGGCTGCACCAGCTATTACTTCCTTAAGCGCATTCAGTTGGCTTACCCTGTCTATAAGTATTTCCTGACGTTTTTCTGATGTCATGTGCTGACTGCTCAGAAGTTTTTTCAAACCGTCAAAGAATGAATGAAGCAAGGTAAAAGAGTCCGGGTGAGCCTTGACCTTTTGCTCCTGAATATATGAACCAAGGGCTTGGAGCCCATTGACTAATACCAGGCCGGATTTGTTATCTGCCAATTCAACTTCCAGTTGGTTTGCCTGTTTGTTAAACCGGTCAAGACCTTCCTCCGTCACCTCCCATTCTAAACCGAGAATTGTAGCGTTTAAGTCAGCAAGTACATCCAGTTCTGCATCTGATTGAAGTGAGGGAGCCTCTGGAAAAGCTACTTCAGGAGGTTGTGCTTTCGCCTTTGCTGAAGGATCTTGCTTGCCGATTTGATACTGCAAAACTTTAAATTTGCGAATATCTGATTTCAGCAATGCTGTTATTTCATCACCACTGATGTTTGGCGATGAAATAATTTTTTCGTAATTGTAAAAAAGTGTCAGAAGCAATTTCATCGCATTGTGATGGGCATAAGCGCCCTCAACACGGAGGTATTTTCCAACTTTTTCTATCCCCTGCAGGTAAACTTGAGCGACTTTGTCGTCTTCCCACATCTTGCGTAAATTAGTAACCTCATCAGTCAGCTCATCGAGAATGTCATCACTGATTTCCCAGTCAAGGGAAAGAATAATAGATTTAAGCCGGGTAAGAGGAGAATCATCAACCCCGGTGAATTCAAATAAATCTACATCGTCAGTGTCAAATGATTCGTCAGCAAACCGTGTGAGGTCTTCTACTTCGTCAATTGGTTGGGCCATATCGTTGTCCGAGGTGCTCATAAAAGGTCGGTTAACAACCAGAGATGCTTTACAGCAACTTCTTCTGAATTGAAACTACCGTTGATGATATTATTTTTTTAAGCGTTTCAGGTACATTATAACCTGTAAGCGCACTAGCCTCAAAAGATGGTACCTTGAGTCGGCTGTTTAAGTCTTTTTCCAGAACCGTCGGAGGGAGTATAGGAATTCCCTGACTACGAAGATCGACTTTGTTATACTGCAGCACTAAAGGTATCCGAAAAATAGATTCTTTGTAAGCTTTCAGATTTTCATGAAGCTGGTTCAGTGAACGAATATTCTTTTCCCGCATGGCTTCCTGCGCATCAGCAACAAATACAAGACCGTCAACTCCTTTCAGAACAAGTTTACGGGTAGCATTATACTTTACCTGGCCTGGTACTGTGTACAGCTGAATCTTCAGTTCATAGCCCTTAATTTTCCCCATGTCAAAAGGGAGAAAATCAAAAAAAAGAGTACGATCACCATGGGTTTTCAAACTGACCATTTCAGACTGAATCTGTTTGTTGAACCGTCTATTTATATATTCAAGATTAGTTGTTTTACCGCCCCTGCCTGGGCCGTAATAAACAATCTTCACCTGAACAATTTTTTCTCGTAAATTAATAAAACTCAAAACACTCTCCTGCAGTTGCTATCAAAACTTGGGCATAGTAATGACGGGTGAATCGTGGAGCGCGTTATTTTTTACCCCAGAGCTCTCTGATCTCATCTATCGTTTTGACAACATTGAGTCTCAAAAAGCCAAGAGAAATGTTTTTGCCAAACATGGTAATAAGGAGGAGTTCGTCATCAATTTTTGAGAAATGGATGTTGCAGTCTGTTCCCTTATGGAAAAGGAGCGAGAACTCCTGCTCACCTACAAGTTTTGCCATGGCATCAACTGTAGCAAAATTTCCAGCAGCAAGAGCAGCAAAAGAATAGACATCATACTTGGACGTTCCATTATCTTTGGCAGTAATAATATTACCTGCCATATCAATAATAATGACACAATCCGTGCCTATGTCGATGAGATTTTTTGTCAAAATTTCATCTATCTTTTCAAGCTGTTCCTGGCTGACGACACCGTAATTCATCAGGTTACCTCGTAAACGTTGATTTTATTGCCAGCCTGCATCTGCGAGCTGGTTAGTTTCAATTACAATAAATTATACGTCATAAAAAAATTTATATGAAGCTGTTTTTAATCATTTTAGTTATTTTTTAATCTTTTTTTGTTCCTGTAGGGGGACAATTGTGAATTTATTGACATCAACGAGCCCTTTATCGGTAATTTTAAGTTCAGGAATCACCGGAAGAGCGAGGAAACTCAAGAGCATAAAAGGATTGTCAACAGAGGTTTCTATTTTGTTTAGAGCCTCATGCAAGTGGAAAAGTCCTGAGCTGACTTCAGCTACTGAAGCCGTTGACATGAGTCCCGCAACCGGTAACGGCAGGGCACCATGAATTTTCTTTTCTCCTGCAACAACAAGTCCTCCCTGCATTTCCATAATTTTGGCAAGAGCAAGTAACATAGCTTTGTCACTGCTGCCTGCAACTACAAGATTATGTGAGTCATGAGCTACAGTTGAGGCAATCGCGCCATCTTTAATGCCAAGACCTTTGACAAATCCCAGTCCCATTGAGTGCTTTATGTGGTGTCTTTCTATTACTGCAATTTTTATAATGTCCCGTTCCGGATCAGAGACAATCTGGTTAGCAACAATTTTTGGTTCAAACATTCGCTGTTCTGTTACCAGCTGATCTTCAACACAGCAAATGACGCGAATCTTCCCTTCATTTGCCGGAACTGTCAGGTCAACTTTTTCAGGTGATATTTTGATCGATGACTGGATAGTGCTCTCGAGAGTATCTACTGGTACTGTTGGTACAGGAGTGACCATTGATCCACTTGTTGCACATAACTCTCCCTTAATGAATACACTGGAGACCGTAAATGCTGATAAATCGTCCAGGACGACGAGATCAGCTTTTGCCCCAGGTGTAATAGCACCGATATCTTTCAGGCCAAAGTGACGAGCTGCGTTCAGGGTGACCATTTGTATTGCCGTGACGGGATTTGCTCCCAATGATACAGCTCTTTGTAAAATATGATCAAGATGACCATCAGTAATCAAGTCATCAGCATGTCTGTCGTCAGTGACAAGCAGGCAGTGTTGAGCTGCAGGGGACTGGATAACAGGCATCAGTTCTTCAAGGTTATGCGCTGTTGATCCTTCACGAATAAAAACAGCCATGCCCGCCTTCAGTTTTTCAAGGGCCTCTGACAGGAGAGTACACTCATGATCAGATGTTATACCGCCGGCCACATATGCCTGCAGTGCCTTGCCTGTAAGGCCGGGAGCATGACCGTCTATGATTTTCCTCTGGTTTATTGCAAGAAGTGTTTTTTCAATAACATCCTGTACTGCCATTACCATACCGGGAAAATTCATCATTTCTGCAAGGCCGATCACCCCGGGCAGATTGAGAATTGTTTCGATTTCAGATACTGAAAGACTGGCACCACTAGTTTCCATATGAGTTGCAGGAACACACGATGGTGCCATCGCATAAATGGTAAGAGGAGAAGAATCCTCAAGCATGAAATGTATACCTGTTATGCCGCAGACATTTGCAATTTCATGCGGATCGCAGATAACAGTTGTCGTACCATGAGGAATTACGGCAGCTGCAAATTGAGAAGGAATAAGCATGGAACTTTCAATATGAATATGACCTTCAACAAATCCTGGAGCGAGATATCTGCCCTGAAGATCAACAGTATTTTCTGCATCATACCCGTCGCTGATACCTGCAATTTTTCCATCAATTATTGCGACACTCCCTTTGGAGATTTCTCCTGTGTAGACGTGAATGACCTTTGCGTTATCCAGGACAAGGTCTGCTGGGATCCTTCCCGCAGCACAATCAATTAATTTCGTGTAGTTTTCGATGTTCATGGGCACGTTTTTTTGGTTTGTGTTCAGAAGCTTGATGAACAGAGTCTAGATTTATAAATAACTTGGCCCTGTCCATCATAGATGAACAGGGCCTGAATGTTTTAAAAAAACTGTGGAAAAACTGTGGAAGGGCGATGTGTTATCCACTCATTTTTTATTCTGCTTGCGGAGTTTATCCAGAGTGCCAAGATAAATCTTTTCTGATACCTCATCTATAATAACTTTCAATGCTTCTTCTTCAGTATCGGCAGATTCTTTAATGGTGGAGACATCTTCGGTCCAGACATCATGGGGGACTTCCCAGAGGATACTATTATTTTGCAGATCCTTAAGTACATAACGCAAAATGAGTTTTACCTTTGTTCCTGTTGCCCTTGCGTTCCCGTCCCAGGCGACACTCGGGATGTCAATATACGATATTTCGCCAGCAAGAATAAGATCTGCGTTTTTCTTGTCTTTGGTGATTTTTATGGACTGTGACTTCTGAAACCATTTAGACAGAGATTGATACATTTGATTGTCAATGCCAAGCTTATCAGTTCGATTCTTCCAGTTTGGCATGTAGACATTTTTTTCCGGGCCGTCATAAATATTGGGGAAATAATACCCACCACAGCCGCCAAGCAGGAAAATGAGGCTGAAAATGGCCAGCAGTCTGAGGAAAGTCTTGCTCACGGTATACTCCTTTACATGTTTTTACTTATAAAATTGCCTGATCAAATGACAATATTAACAAGTTTACGTTTAACCACAATGATTTTCTTCGCCTTCTTGCCATCCATAAATTTACAGACGCGTTCATCGGTAAGAGCCGCTCTTTTCAAATCTTCATCAGAAATATCAACACTGACCTGAAGACGATTGCGAACTTTTCCATTCACCTGGACAACAATGGTCAGCTCATCTTCTGTAAGTGCCTCCTGGCTGCACACCGGCCACGACTCGTCGGCTATCGATTTCCCATGCTTTGTTATTTCCCAGAGTTCCTCACAAAAATGGGGAGTCATGGGGGAAAGCAGGAGCAGAACAGTTTCAAGTGACAGGCTGAGTACTGCCGGATCTACAGGTTGATTTTTAGCGGTTGCACCATTGATATCATTAACGAGTTCCATTACTGCTGAAATGGCGGTATTAAAATGGAAATTGGTTTCTATGCTGCTGGTAACCCGTTGTATAGTCTTATGGAGTTTACGATACAGTTCTCTGTTTTCTGGATTCAAATCCTTAATTACAACCGCTGATTTTTTACCGGTAAAGCAATCTGTATTGGCCGTAACCAGCCGATATACTCTGTTGAGAAATCTTGAAGCACCTTCAACTCCCTGGGCATTCCACTCCAGATCCCGTTCTGGTGGTGCTGCAAACAAAGAAAACAGCCGAACAGTATCAGCACCATACTTATTAATTAAATCATTTGGATCAACGACATTTCCTTTTGATTTCGACATTTTTGAACCGTCTTTTATAACCATCCCCTGGGTGAGAAGGTTACTGAAAGGTTCATCCACGTCAAGATAGCCAAGATCCCGTAATAGTTTTGTGAAAAAACGCGCATATAGAAGATGCAAGATGGCATGTTCCACGCCACCGATATATTGATCAACCGATAACCAGTATTGAGCAGCTTTTTTATCAAGCGGTCCATCATTTTTTCTGGGGCTGGTGTAACGGGCAAAATACCATGAGGACTCCATAAAAGTATCCATGGTGTCAGTTTCCCGTCGGGCTTCTTTGCCACATTGAGGGCAGGATGTCATAAAAAAATCTGACTGCTTGTGGAGCGGTGTATGGCTGTCGTCTGGAGAATCTATACCGGGAAGAGTTACAGGAAGTTGTGCTTCCGGTACTCCCACAATTCCGCAATCGCCGCAGTGAATGACCGGAATTGGTGCACCCCAGTATCTTTGTCTGGAGATACCCCAGTCACGTAACCGGTATGTTATGTGTGGCTTGCCAAAGCCCTTTTTCAGGGCAAAGTTGATAATTTCTTTTTTGGCATCATTGGAACGCAAGCCGGTAAATTCTCCGGAGTCAATCAGTATACCGTCGGCTTCCCATGCCTCTTCCATGGACTGGCTGTTGAGTTGTTTTTCAGATGGTTGAACCACTGGGCGAATGGGTAGAGAATATTTTTTAGCAAATTCAAAGTCCCGCTGATCATGGGCAGGTACGGCCATAACAGCACCAGTTCCATATTCCATAAGGACAAAATTAGCAACATAGATGGGAATGCGTTCGCCGTTAAAAGGGTTAAGGCAATACTTTCCTGTAAAAACACCATTTTTTTCCTGCTCATCCTCAGGGGAATTGCGTTGTTTTTCAATCAGCGTTTGTTGAATGAACTCTTGTACCGGTTTTTCCTGATCCGTACCGGAAATGAGGGATTCCACCAAAGGGTGTTCTACAGCCAAAGACATAAAGGTTACGCCAAATATAGTATCAGGCCTGGTCGTAAAAATTGTAATTGTTTCGTCACTGTCTTCGATCGAAAAGTCACAGGCCAGTCCCTGACTTTTACCTATCCAGTTTCGCTGCATGGTACGAACTTTCTCGGGCCAGCCTGTCAGTTTATCCAGGCCATCAAGAAGTTCGTCGGCATAATCAGTAATTTTGAGAAACCAGCCATGCATTGTTTTGGGAAGAACCTGCTGGTCGCAACGCCAGCAACAGCCGTCTATAACTTGTTCTCTTGCCAGAACTGTTGCACAATCTTCACACCAGTTAACGGTAGTTTCTTTACGGTAAACGATTCCTTTATCAAGAAGTTTCAGAAAAATAAGCTGTTCCCAGCGATAATACTCAGGCCTGCAGGTAGCAATTTCCCGTTCCCAATCATAGCTCAGTCCCATTGCCTTTAACTGCTCACGCATATAGGCAATGTTTTCATAAGTCCAGGTGGCAGGATGGATACCCCTTTTGAGGGCAGCGTTTTCAGCAGGAAGGCCAAAGGCGTCCCAACCCATTGGATGAAGAACATTGAAACCGCACATCCGCTTGTATCTGGCAATGACATCACCAATTGAATAGTTACGGACATGCCCCATGTGAATCCGGCCGGATGGATAAGGAAACATCTCAAGGACATAATACTTGTCTTTAGCAGGATCTTCGCTAACCTTGTTCGTTTGCTCAGTTTCCCAGCGCTGCTGCCATTTTGATTCAATCCGTTTAAACTCGTAACGGTCTTTCGTGCTGTCTTCCATAATATAAATAATGTACTTATTTTCTTTTAAGAGGGGTTATTCCTGTCGGATTTCAGCCGGAGTTTCCTGACTCGAATAATTCACAAACGTTGTTATTTCTGCCAGGAAGCTTAATTTAATTGTACCAATGGGTCCGTTTCGTTGTTTGCCGATAATAATTTCTGCCAATCCTCTCTCGGGATTGTCATCAGCTTTGTTATAAACCTCATCTCTATAGATGAAAATAATCACGTCAGCATCCTGTTCAATTGCCCCGGATTCGCGTAAATCTGAAAGTTGAGGACGTTTACTGGGCCGTGTTTCCACGGTTCGGTTTAACTGGGACAAGGCAATGACCGGCACATCCAGTTCCTTGGCCATGGCTTTGAGTGAACGGGAAATATCACTGATCTCCTGAGTTCTGTTGTCAATCCCTGCTTTACCCTGCATCAGCTGCAGGTAATCCACAACAATTAGTCCCAGATCATGTTCTGATTTCAGACGTCGTGCTTTGGCACGCATTTCAAGAACAGAGATGCCTGCTGAGTCATCAATAAAGATAGGCGACTCACTCAGATAACCCGTTGCCCTGGTCAGGTTTGGCCAGTCTGCCTCTCTGAGCCTGCCTGTTCGGATTCTCTGGGAGTCAATACGGCCCATTGAACAGAGCATTCTGAGAGCGAGCTGTTCCATTGACATTTCAAGGCTGAAAACTGCAACAGGTATTTTATCAGACGCTGCAACATGCTGTACTATATTCATAGCCAGTGCTGTTTTACCCATGGAAGGGCGGCCGGCCAGGATAATAAGGTCTGAAGGTTGAAATCCGGCCGTCATGCGATCAAGTTCAGTATATCCGGTGGCTATGCCTGTAATATGTTCTTTTCGATCAGAAAGCTTGGTGATTCGGTCAAAGGCTCTGGGAACAATTTTTGACATTGCTTCGAAGCCCTGTTTTTTCCGGGCCTGAGCAATTTCAAAAATTGTCCTTTCAGCCTGGTCAACCAGGGTTTCTATATCATCCTGAGCTTCATAACATCGGGCAGCAACTTCAGAACTCGTTTGTATCAACCTGCGCAGAATTGATTTTTCACGGATGATATGCGCGTGGTGAACAAGTGT
>QNYF01000042.1 GCA_003978695.1 Desulfobulbus sp.
GTGGTGATCCAGAGGGAAGGGGTGTGGTAGCGGCCTGTTCCTATGAGGCGAGAAAATTTGGTATTCATTCTGCCATGTCCTGTGCCAGGGCCTATAAACTTTGCCCCCATGCGGTTTTTGTTCGTCCCCGCAAGGATCGGTACAGGGAGGTGTCGAACGAGATTATGACTGTTTTTTACAGTTATTCTGATCTGGTGGAGCCACTCTCTCTGGACGAGGCATTTTTAGATATTACCAACGGCAAAAAAAATATTCCCTCAGCTACCTGGACAGCCCAGGCCATTTGCCGGGATATTTTTTCCAAGACAGGTTTGACGGCATCTGCCGGAGTGTCCTGTAATAAGTTTTTGGCCAAGGTTGCCTCGGATATGAATAAACCCAATGGTATTACCGTGGTAACTCCTGAGCAGGCCCTGCCTTTTATCCGGGCGTTGCCGGTACGGAAATTTTTTGGCGTGGGCCGGGTAACGGAAAAGAAAATGCGTGGCATGGGTATTAAGACGGGTGCTGATCTTGAGCAGTTTTCTCTGCCGGAATTGACCGCTACTTTTGGCAAAGCCGGGGCGTTTTTTTATGAGATTGTCAGGGGCCGTGATAATAGACCCGTATGCAGAAGCAGAGGCCGGAAATCCATAGGCACGGAAACAACACTGCATAAAGATATAAACGATCTTAACGCCATGGGCGAGATACTTAATACGCAGGCACAGCAACTGGCACATTCTCTATCTCAAAAGAAGCTTGCGGCCAGAACCCTGATTTTAAAAATACGGTATCGTGATTTTACCACGGTGACCCGTTCCACAACCCCTTCCTGTTTTTTTATACATTCTGATGATATCATGGTGCGGGTTCCTGCTCTGCTTGCGGCCACAGAAGCTGGTAAGCGGCAGGTTCGTCTGCTCGGTCTATCATTGTCAAATCTTTGTCCTCTTGATTCAATCCAATCCTCCACCATGCGGCAGCTGCCTCTGCCATTTCATTACCCTGAATAAGAACAATTGGGGAGCGGACACTTTTGCGTAGGGTAGAGTTGTTTTTTCCTTCGTGAACCCTTATTGTACAAAGCAAGGCATAATTTTTTGGGAAGAGAGATGTTTACAGCAATTTTTTCAGACCTTGCGCAGGGTGTTCTGCCAGACAGAGAAATGCTTGGCCGTCGTTTTGACGTGGCCATGACCAAAAAACTTGGTGTGGTTAAGCTGCCGCCCTCATTCTGGATGCAGGATTCCAAAATTAACCCCCGTGCAGACCATCTTTTAAAGGTTGCGCTGCTGCTGGAAGATGAAGAACGGTGCGGGCTGGCAGTTTCCGTGCTGGCCGTTGAAGTGGCTGAGAAAAAATATGAGCAGCCACTTGAAACACTCATTGAAGTTGCTGCAGCAGATCTTGAGGCAGTACTTCCAGAAGGCAGGCATGGTCGGTTACAGACAATTGTCAGGGCACTCCTTGGCTGATTTTTTTACTCCAGCACAACATAATTTATGATAACTCAGGCAACTTTTGGCATAGCTGTACTTCTTGCAGCAGGACTCGGCATTGCAAAACTTGCCCAGCTCATTCGTCTGCCATCGGTGACCGGCTTTATCCTGGCAGGACTGCTGCTCGGCCCCTCGGGGCTGGGTATGGTCAGTGTTGATCTGGCAGGCCAACAGCTTGATCATTTCACTCAGATTGCCCTGATGCTCATTGCCTTTGGCATTGGTGAGCATGTTGAACTGCGAAAACTTGGTGGTGTGGCCCGGGATGTGGCCTATATCTCAGTTGTCCAGGCATTGGCAGCCTTTATTCTTGTCTGTCTTGGCACCTGGGGCTGCACCATGCTGATTGCAGATTCCGGCATGGGCAGCACTGGAAATATTATTCTGGCTCTGCTCCTTGGAGCAGTGGCGGTCGCCACCGCTCCGGCTGCCCTGCTGCATATTGTTCGTGAGCTGGACGCCCGCGGCCCGTATACAGCAACATTGCTTGCCGTGGTTGCCGTTGATGACGGGCTGGCCATTATGATTTTTGGCATGGCAGTCTCTGCCGCCCATCAACTCACCGGCGGCGGTGCTGGTACGCTGCATGCAATATTCGCGGTTATCTGGGAAATTGGCGCCTCCATTGCCATAGGAGTTTTCACCGGGTTCTGCATAGATTTTATCCTGCACAAACTCCACGAACGGGGTGAAATGCTTACGGCCGGCCTTGCTCTTTTGCTGCTCTGTGGCGAAACAACACGGCTGCTTCATCTTTCCCCGCTGCTTGCCGGGATGATGGCCGGGTTTACCATTATTAACCGGGCTGAGCGTGATGTGCGCCTGTTCAGGGCATTAAACGCTTTTGAGCCGCCGATTTATGTCATCTTCTTCACCCTGGCCGGTGTACATCTTGATCTCTCAGCACTCAAACTTGCCGGATGGATAGGCCTGGTTTATTTTGTGTTCCGTATTCTCGGCAAATACTTCGGTTCCTGGCTGGGTGGTTGGATGTCCGGTGCTGCGCCGGTTGTCCGCAACTATCTGGGGCTTGCATTATTACCCCAGGCAGGGGTAGCCATTGGGTTGGTGTTTATGATCAGCAGCGATCCCCGGCTTGCTCAATGGTCCACAATAATCACTCCTGTGGTATTGGCTGGTGTGGTGTTGTCCGAGCTGGGCGGGCCTGTGCTTGCGCGACTGACCATAGAAAAGGCGGGTGAGGCAGGCAACAGCATGCCAGCCAGGTCAGAATGTGAAGGCCGTTCCCCTCTTGCCTGTGAAAAATGGCTGCGTAGTCCGGCCGGGATAAAACTCTCGCCATGGGAAGATAAAAAACTGCATCCAGCTGCAAACCCTCAGGGGGTTGTGGTTTGTGGTGCGTATCATTTTGCTACTGCCAGGGCTCTTGCCCGCATTGCCACAGTGCTGGCTCATTATTATCATGCCCTGCCCATGTCGGTTCGGGTGCTGAAGAAAAATGATGTCAAGTTGAGCAAGGCAGAGCAGGATACGCTCTTTTTGCCGGAAAGCGATGAAGCCGACCAGATCGGGTATCCCCTCAAGAGAGAAATTCTTTATGATAATCCCGCCTCCGGGCTTGTTGCTGCAGCCGAATATAACAATGCAAGAGCTGTAGTGCTCGGCTATCCCATTGGTCGAAATCCTCTTGCTCTGCACAAGGTGTTGGACGGGGTAGCTGACAATGTGCTCTGCCCGGTGGTCGCAGTACGTTTTGTGGGTACCATGGCCTGGAACAGAATTCTTGTTCCTTTTCTCTTTTCTGAAGAGCTTGACGAGCTGCTGCCGATAGTTGAGGCCATGACCACCAGTCGCCATCCGGCTGTGACTTTCCAGCAGCTACTGCCTGCGGATGCAAGCGATGATGAACAGAAAACAAGTGAAGAAGAGCTGCAGGACTGGGTGGATTCCACCTTTTTTGACGTGAATGCGGAAGTTATTATCACCCGGGCAGAGTCTCGCCTTGAGGCTATTCTCAAGGAGGCACCGGCCCATGACCTGCTTGTTATGACCGCCGCCCGCAGGCGGGGAATTAAGCGGGGGCTGTTTGGCTCTTTGGCCGATGCGGTGGTTAATAACTGTAAAAATCCTGTTTTTGTTGTCTATGTCCCGACAAAGCAGAACCAGCAACCGGTGCCGTTGCAGTGAAAAACAGGATTCTTGTGATTGGCGGCGGGGCAAGTGGTCTGATGGCTGCTGGTCAGGCTGCCCTTGCGGGCGCAGGCGTTGTCCTGCTCGAAAAAATGAAGACCCCGGGCCGAAAAATATCTATTTCCGGCAAGGGGCGATGCAATCTGACCAATATTGCCGACCAGACGGATTTTATTCATCATTTCGGCAAAAATGGTCGGTTTCTTCGTCAATCGTTTCACCATTTTTTCAGTGCTGAGCTGATGGATTTTTTTGAAAGCCAGGGCTTGCCCCTTGTGAAGGAACGGGGAGGCAGGGTTTTTCCTGAAAGCGGTAAGGCACCGGATGTTGTGGCAGCATTCAGGCGATGGCTGGCAGGGCTTGAGGTTTCGCTCCGTCCCGCATCCCGGGTGGAGAAACTGTATTTGTCAAATGGTACCTTGCAGGGTGTTGTCTGTGATGGAAATATTGTCCATGGTAACGCGGTCATTCTTGCCACCGGCGGAGCCTCCTATCCGGCAACCGGTTCCAGCGGTGACGGCTACAGGCTGGCTGAATCTGTGGGGCATACCATCATGCCGCTCCGCCCGTTTCTGGTGCCGGTGACAACCCGGGGAAATCTCGCCCGCAGGCTGGCAGGCCTGCATCTGCGCAATATCAGTGCCAGCCTGTTTATTGACAACAAAAAAAAACAGGCTGGGTTTGGTGAGCTGCTCTTTATGAAATATGGTTTATCCGGCCCGGTAATTCTTACCCTGAGCGGCCAGATGGTTGACGCCCTGCGTGAGGGCAGAAAAGTTGATCTGCATCTTGATCTCAAACCGGCCCTTGACGTAAAAAAGCTCGATGCCAGGCTGTTGCGGGATTTTGCCAGTCGCCATCAAGAATCCATGGATTCTGTCCTGCGGGGGCTGATGGCACAACAGATGGTGGAAGTTTGTCTTGAAGAAACAGGTATCCCGGCTGCTCGTCTTGCCGGAGAAGTAAAGGCTCAAGAGCGTAAACGGCTGCGTCACTGGCTGAAAAACATCGTTTTTTCAGTGTCGGGTTATCGTGGTTTTAAAGAGGCCATCGTGACAGCAGGCGGAGTAGACCTGGCTGAAGTCAATCCCCGCACCATGGAATCAAAACTCTGCCCGGGCCTCTACCTGGCAGGCGAGCTGCTCGATCTGCAGGCTGACACGGGCGGCTATAATCTGCAGGCAGCGTTTTCTACAGGATGGCTGGCAGGAAGGTCTGCGGCAGAATATCTTCAAAAAATATCTCAGTAACAGGTAACTATTCTGTTACAGACCAGACGTTATGCCAAAGTCGTGGTGCTACCTGAAAAGTTACAGTAACAGTTGTATTTCTGCGCATTCATCATCAACAAATAGAGTGAAGAGTCGAGCGTGAGCTTTGAAATAATCCTGGTTTTTATCATTTTGACTGTTGCCGTTATTTTACTGGCTACCGAGTGGATCCCGCTTGAGGTGACAGCCCTTCTCTGTCTGGGCACTGTTGCTGTTACCGGGTTGGTCACACCTGTTGACGCTCTGTCCGGTTTCAGCAATCCGGCTGTCGTCACTATCTGGGCAGTCTTTATTTTAAGCGGTGGTCTGACTAAAACCGGGGTTGCAGAGGTTATTGGAAATCTTGTCCTTAAAATGGCAGGAAGTGGTGAAACCTCTATGATAATTGTTATCATGACCACGGCCGGGGTGTTGTCTGCCGTGATGAACAATGTGGCTGTTGCCGCTCTGATGCTCCCGGTTGTCATGGATATTTCCCGTCATACCGGATTATCGCCCTCCAGACTGCTCATGCCGCTGGCCTATGGTGCATTGCTTGGCGGGTTGACAACCCAGATTGGTACTCCGCCAAATATTTTAGTCAGTGACGCCCTGCGTGATGCCGGTCTCACACCCTTTACTTTTTTTGATTTTACCCCGGTGGGCGTTATTATTATGGTTACCGGGATTCTCTTTATGGCCCTTATCGGCAGGCATCTTCTTCCCAGGAGGGAGATGCTTGCTGCTGGCAGTGCTACTGGTGACTGGCAGGGCAAGTATGACTTAACAGACCGCCTGTTCTGTATGCGGGTACCATCGAAGTCACGGCTGACCGGGAAAACCCTTGCGGAAATACGGTTGGGCTCAATTCTGGGTTGGTATGTGCTGGCCATTTCCCGTAACGGCAGAATTATTCATAATCCCGGCCCTGATGAAAAACTTTATGGCCGGGACATGCTCACCATAAAGGGAAGGGTGGAGTTGCTTGAGCAGTTACAGCAGTGGAATGGCTTAACAATAGATGAGGACGTACATGATCTTGTCCTGCCGTTTTCCTCCTCTCTTCAGGCCGCAGCCATGGAGTTGCCCGAGAGTTCGCCTTTTGTCGGCAGCTCTCTGAATGAGCTTGGCTTTCATGACCGTTTTGGAGTGAATGTACTGGCAATTTGCAGAGATGAAACCACCTGGCGGGTAAACCTTGCCGATAAACAGCTGCAGGCAGGTGATGTGCTGCTTGTGGCCGGAAAAGATCGTCACCTTAGGGCTCTTGCCGAGTTAAGTGAATTTGCCGATTTTCGGTCTGTCAGCGCAAAACAGCTTGAGGAAGAATACCACGTCTTTGACCGCCTGATGGTCATGACCATTCCCGAAGATTCTCCCCTTGTCAGTCAGAGCCTCTATGAAAGCCGTCTGGGCGAGGCGTTGGGCAGCCGGGTTTTAGGGATTCTCCGGGGTGATCAGCCAATAATCATGCCCCTGCCCGGTGAAATCCTGCAGGGAGGCGACCGGCTGGTGGTTGAGGGGAGTCGTGCACATCTGGATTTTTTGTTTGCCCTTGAAGGGCTTGAAATTGTTGACAATGCCAAAATGAATGTCGACGATTTATTTTCCGGAAATGTCGGACAGGTGGAAGCTGTGCTCTCTCCGCAGACCAGCCTTGAAGGCAAGACTCTGCGCCAGGTTAATTTTCGGGATAAATTCGGTCTGAATGTGCTGGCTCTGTGGCGAAGAGGGCGCGCGTATCGCTCAAACCTACGGGATATGGATTTATGTTTTGGTGATTCATTGCTGTTAATGGGGCCGAGAAATAAACTGCGGCTTCTGGCACGGGAAGCTGATTTTATCGTTTTGAGTCCTACACCAGGTGAACCCTTGCGCCGGGAAAAAATGAAGGTGTCACTGGCCATTCTTGCAGCGGTACTTCTTCCTGTTTTTCTTGGCTGGCTGCCCATTTATATAGCAGCAGTCATTGGAGCTGCTTTTATGGTGCTTACAGGTTGTCTTTCCATGGAAGAGGCCTACCGCCAGATAGAGTGGAAAGCCGTGTTTCTGATTGCCGGAATGCTGCCCCTGGGGGCCGCTCTTGATTCCACAGGAGCGGCGAAAATGATCGCTGAAAAAGTTGTTACTCTGGTCGGCCCCTACGGATCCGGCGGGGTTATGTTTGGTCTGGTGGCGCTTACTTTTCTGGCAACCTGTTTTGTGCCGACGGCGGCTCTCATCGTGCTGATGGCACCCATTGTCTTTAACACCGCCGCCGATATGAATCTCTCGCCTTACGGATTGGTCATGGCCGTTGCCTTTGCTGCGTCAGCAAGTTTTATGACGCCGGTTTCTCATCCGGCAAATATTCTGGTGATGGGGCCGGGTGGGTACCGCTTTAAGGATTATATGCTGGTTGGCGGCCTGTTAACTCTTGTGGTCATGGGGGTACTGATGCTGGTCATGCCCATTTTCTGGCCTTTGAACCTGTAAAGGTATTGAGTGTGTAATGGATTATTTACCTGCCACCAAAAAAGAAATGCGGGCTCTGGGCTGGGACAGGCTGGATGTAATTCTGGTCACCGGTGATGCCTATATTGATTCTCCGTTTATCGGAGTGGCTGTGATTGGCCGGGTGCTGGCTGATGCCGGCTTTAAGGTGGGGATCATTGCCCAGCCGGGGCTTGACGGGGATGATATCTGTCGTCTGGGTGAGCCGGGTTTATTCTGGGGCATAAGCGGCGGCTGTATTGACTCCATGGTAGCCAACCGGACCGCTTCGGGATATCGCCGCAAAAGCGACGATTACACCCCGGGCGGGCTCAACAACCGACGGCCTGACCGGGCAGTTCTTGCCTATGCAAACCTCATTCGTCGTCATTTTAAAAATACGGTACCGCTGGTGCTGGGCGGCATAGAGGCCAGCCTGCGCCGGGTAGCCCATTATGATTACTGGACAAACAGGATACGCAGATCAATCCTCTTTGATGCCAAGGCGGATTATCTTCTTTATGGCATGGCAGAACGGGCCGTGGTCGAACTGGCCACCTGCCTGCGAAACCGGGAAAAACCGCATGAGGTGCGCGGGCTCTGTTATATAGCATCAGAGCAGAGACAATCTTATCAGGATTTACCCTCTTTTGAAGAGGTCAAAGAGGATAAGAAGGCGTTTTGCCGTATGTTTGCCCTTTTTTACGCCAATAATGACCCGGTATCAGCAACAGGTTTATGCCAGCCCCATGCTCACCGTTTTCTTATTCAAAATCCGCCCCAACCCTGTCCTACGGTACAGGAGCTTGATCATATTTATGAGCTGGATTACCAGCTGGATGTGCATCCCTTTTACGCCGGGTTTGGCAGGGTCAAGGCGCTTGAAACCATCCGCTTTTCCATTACCACCCACCGGGGTTGCTACGGTGAGTGTAATTTCTGCGCCATTGCCGTGCACCAGGGGCGCACCATCAGCTCACGCAGCCGCAGCTCCATTGTCCGAGAGGCCGGAAAACTGGCTGCCCATCCGCAGTTTAAGGGCATGATTCATGATGTGGGCGGCCCCACAGCCAATATGTACGGCTTTGAATGCACGAAAAAACTCAACAAAGGTCCCTGTCCGGATAAACGGTGTATCTTTCCGAAAATCTGTAAGGGGATGCCTGTTGATCATGGCAGACAACTGCGCCTGCTTGCTGAGCTGCGTTCTCTTCCTGGAATAAAGAAAATTGTGGTTTCTTCGGGAATTCGCTATGATATGATTTTGGAGGATAAAAAAAACGGGCTCAATTATCTTAAGAAAATAATTCGTTATCATGTGTCCGGCCAGATGAAGATTGCCCCGGAACATTGTCTTGATTCTGTCCTGGACTGCATGGGAAAACCTGGAGCTGCCAGCCTGATCAAGTTCCGTCAGCTCTTTAACCGGCTCACCCGGAAAGAAGGACTCAAGCAGTTTCTTACCTACTATATTATCGCTGCTCACCCGGGCTGTACGTTGCGTGATATGCGGGAATTGAAGAAATTTGCCCAAAAAGAGCTTAAACTCATTCCCAGGCAGGTACAGATTTTCACTCCCACGCCATCAACCTGGTCAACGCTTATGTACTGGACAGCTCAGAATCCGTTTACCGGCAAATCCTGTTTTGTGGAAAAGAGCGTGCAGGGAAGAGAAAAACAGAAACAGGCCCTTCTTGTTCACTCTGCTTGCCCGCAAAAAAACAAACCAGCCCGTTTGAAGAATACAAATAAAACAAATACAAGAAAAAAACAGAGCAAGGGCAGGAGACGGTAGCAGAGCAACGATGAAAAAATGACACGATGAAACGTAACTGTTCAGGAGCACCTCACGGAGTCTGCGCTTACCTCTTCGCTCATTTAAGCCTGCTCGAGTACATAAGTACGCTTCACAGTCTTAAATGAACGAATCTAAGGCACTCCTGAACAGTTACAGGACGGTGGCTCTGCACGTTTTTCTCACGCACCTGAATAGTTACGATGAAACAAAAGTTTTCCAATATCAATTTGCTGTCCGAGCTGGAAAAGCCGGAAAATCGAGATTTTTTTGCCGAGTTCAGTGAAAGGACATATCCGAAAAATTGTCTTGTCAGCTCACCAGGGTGTGCAAAAG
>QNYF01000207.1 GCA_003978695.1 Desulfobulbus sp.
GTGAATTATAATTGGACGACATGGTGAAGCCATAGGCACCACTACTCATAATAGCCAGCAGTTCATCCTGTTGTATCTCGGGCATCATCCGGTCTCTGGCCATGAAATCACCTGACTCGCAAATAGGCCCGACAATGTCAACAACCTCTTTATCAGTCCCCCCCTGCTCTACCGGAATAATTTTATGATACGCGTCATAAAGAGCGGGTCTTGTGAGGTCATTCATGGCAGTATCAACGACCACAAAACGTTTCTCTTTTTCCCCGCCATTATTCACTTTTGTGTACTGCACCTTTGTTACCAGAATTCCGGCATTACCCGTTATTACCCGGCCAGGTTCCAGAATAAGCGTACAGTCAAGACCGGCAAGCTCATCACGAACAGCCTTTGCGTATTCATGAGGGTGCGGAGGTTGCTCATCATCATAGGTGATCCCTACTCCGCCTCCGAGGTCGAGATACGATATTGATATACCCTCATGAGCAAGGGTTGCAACAAACCCCTTCAGCTTCTGTAATGCCTCAACAAAAGGAGCTGTCTGCGTGAGCTGAGAACCGATATGACAGCTCACCCCCGCAATTTCAATGTTGTCCATTGTACTGGCTCGCTGATACTCGGACAGAGCCTCACCGATGGGGATACCAAATTTATTTTTGGCAAGGCCCGTGGAAATATAGGCATGGGTCTTCGGATCAACATCGGGATTTATTCGAAAAGCCACCTTTGCGACAGCACCAACCTCTGCGGCCACTTCCTGCAACCTGTCAAGCTCCTGAGAGGACTCAAGGTTAAACATCAGGATACCGCCGTACAGCGCCTCACGCATTTCCGCCCTGGTTTTTCCCACTCCGGAATAAATAATTTTTTCAGGGGAAATACCGGCCTTCATCGCCCGAAATAACTCTCCGCCCGAGACGATGTCGGCACCACTGCCCATCTTGCCGAGAATATGCAGAATAGCAAGGTTGGAACAGGCTTTCACCGCAAAACAGGTCAGATGCTGCTGCCCCTCAAAACCGGAATCAAATTCCTGAAAATTCCTTTTAAGCGCAGCAGAGCTATAGAGATAAAAAGGTGTCCCGACCTGATTGGCAACAGCCTCAATCGGTACGTCTTCACAAAAAAGTCTTCCGTCTTTATAGGTAAAATCTTCCATAATCTATTACCACCAATGCTGAAATTCATCAGCATGCACTTAAACGAGCTGAATTTAATAGTTAACTCTAACCTCTGCGGAACGTTTGCTCTCATTGGCTGGGGTACTTCTGTCAATACTCGTCACAGCATAAAAAGCGTGATCAACCCCTGCAGGGATGTTTTTATCCTCGTACAGTGTATAGGGAAGATTAACATCCTGCACTTTTTTCCATGCTGTACTTCCCGGCAGACGACGATAAACCCGGTATCCGTTAAGATCAGCAGCTTTCACCTCGTTCCAGAATATTTTTACTCCGGTGCGAGTACGTACTGTTTTTACATTCTTCGGCGCAGCCGGTGCAGTGCGGTCAACAGGTGTTGCCGAGACAGCCTCACTTAATCCGCCGCCGACATTCCCCTTGTCGTACACCGTAAAAGCCTGGACCTTATAAAAATACTGGCGGGTATTCTTCACGTCCGTATCCTGATAAAAGGTGTCTGCTGTCGGTTTGCCAACCGTTGCGAAAGAGCCGCCTCCCACACTGCGGGACACCTGATAACGGACGGGTTGGGTTACCGGGCTGTCATCCACCTGTGCGGTTACAGGCTGCCAGCTCAACCGGACACCACCGTTTTTCACGGATGCCGTAAGCCCTGCGGGTGCCTTGGGCGGAACCTGCCAGACAAAAGAAACAAGGTTGGATGGTGCTGATTCTGCCAGCCATCCTGTCTTGCTGCGTACCTGGAAAAAATAGAGGTTGCCCGGCCGCAGCAGCGTTGCCTCGTATGTGGCGGTTTTCTTCCCTTCACCTGGAAGGGACCCGCCCGGAAGACTTATGGCTTTACCATAAGGAATGGGGCAGGTATCACAATATGAATCCACCGGAACCACGGCCCGGTACAGAACAAAACTGTCCAACTCGGTTATGGCCTGGCCTGTAATCGTCTCAACAGGATAGCTCCAGGAAAGGGTGACACCTTTTTCGCTCAACTCATAACGTAAATCATTGATTGCCACAGGTACCACATCTTGAGGTGCTACAGGCTGCGTTTTAAATCCGCATCCGTCAAGAGCAATCAGGAGAATAAGGGCAGCCGGCAGGCTGATGAATACTCTTTTTGCTGTCATAGACCAATTACACATCATGCTATTCCCAGTTGTTGTTCCGCACGTTCCAGAGCCTCGGTTACCCTTACTCCGGCTGTGCCACCTGCAGAGGTTCGGCTGTCAACCGAGCCCTCCACGGAAAGGACATCAAAAATATCTGCTTCTACCAAATCTGAAAACTGCTGCAACTCCTGGAGAGTCAACTCCTCAAGCTCTATATCCCGCTTCTGGCAAAGAGCCACAATGGTGCCCACCACTCCATGAGCCTTGCGAAAAGGCATATTCTTCTTCACAAGATAATCGGCAATATCTGTCGCAGTCATAAAACCACCATAACATGCCTTTTTCATCCGGTCAGTGTTGAATTTGCTGTTGGCCAGTAATTCTGCAGTAATGGACAGAGACGCCTTTACCGTGTCAAGCGCGTCAAAAATCTGTTCTTTGTCTTCCTGCAGATCACGGTTATAGGTAAGAGGCAATCCCTTGACCGTCATGAGCAACGCAACCAGAGCTCCTGCTACCCGGCCAGCTTTTCCCCGGATCAGTTCCGGAATATCCGGGTTCTTTTTCTGAGGCATAATAGATGATCCTGTACAGTACCGGTCACCTATTTGAATAAACTCAAATTCCTTGGACGACCAAAGTACCAGTTCTTCTGACATTCTGCTCAAATGAAGCTGAATGGTTGTCAGACAGAAAAGAAACTCCAGGGCAAAATCCCGGTCCGCAGTGGTGTCCATGGAGTTGGCCGTTACCGCAGAAAAGCCAAGCTCACGAGCAACAAACTCCCGGTCTACGGGTAGACCGGTTCCTGCAAGAGCTGCACTTCCAAGGGGCATAATGTTAATGCGTTTTACGCAATCCTGCATCCGCTCTCTGTCTCTGCCAAACATCTCCACGTAGGCCAGCAGATGGTGCGAAAGCAGTACAGGCTGCGCCCGCTGCATATGGGTATATCCCGGCATTATCGCCCCAAGACAGGTTCGGGCCTGACGGGTAAATGCCTTTTGCACATCAGCAAGCAGGGTATCAAGCTCGGTCCCCTGATCCCGCAGGTACAACCTGATATCAAGAGCAACCTGATCATTTCTGCTGCGGGCCGTGTGCAGTTTTTCTCCGGCAGCACCGATGCGCTCTGTCAATGCTTGTTCGATATTCATATGAATATCTTCAAGCTCGGGGCGAAAAACAAAGGTGTTATTCTCTATTTCCCGCTCAATCTCTGTCAGTCCCTGTACTATGGCCTCAGCTTCAGACCCGGTAATCAGCCCCTGTTTAGCCAACATCCGGGCATGGGCTTTTGACCCCTTGATATCGTGGTGATACAACCGCCAATCATAACTGATTGACTCTGTAAAGGCTTCAACCGAGGCAGCTGTCGCTTCGGAAAAGCGACCACCCCATAATTTGCCGGACTTTTTTGCGCTGTCTGTCATCTTATTTTTTGTTGAGCGCCTGTATCTGTAAACGCAGAGAGTTGAGCCGGATAAAACCGCCCGCGTCTGCCTGATTATATACCTCATCCTCCTCAAAGGTGGCAAAGGCTTCAGAGTATAACGAATTATCTGATTTACGCCCCACAGGGATACAGTTTCCTTTATACAGCTTCAAGCGTACCGTACCGTTCACGGTGGTCTGGCAATCATCCATCGTCCTCTGCATGATCTTCATTTCCGGAGAAAACCAGAAGCCGTTGTAAATAAGTTTTGAGTATTCAGGAATCAGACTGTCACGGATACGCATGACCTCACGATCAAGTGTTATTGTTTCAAGATCCCGGTGGGCTGCCCGCAAGATGGTACCACCAGGTGTCTCGTAAACTCCCCGTGATTTCATGCCAACAAAACGATTTTCCACCATATCCAGCCGACCGATCCCGTTTTCACCGCCCAAGGTGTTCAATCTGCTGAACAAATCAACAGGTGAAAGCCGTTCTCCGTTAATGGCTACCGGGGTTCCCTGCTCAAAATCCATTTCTATATAGGTTGGCCTGTCCGGTGCATTTTCCGGAGAAACCGACAGTTTAAACATCCCCTCTTCCGGCTCGTTCCATGGATCTTCCAGGATTCCGCCTTCAAAACTGATATGCAACAGATTTTCATCCGAGCTGTAAGGGTTTTTCTTGGTGGTCGGAATCGGAATATTGTGTTCCCGGGCAAAGGCAACCAGTTTCCTGCGTGAATTTAAATCCCATATCCTCCAGGGGGCAATAATCTGCAGAGACGGATTTAAGGCCAGGTAAGTCAGCTCAAAGCGAACCTGGTCATTTCCCTTTCCTGTTGCCCCGTGACTGAGAGCATCCGCACCCTCTTCAAGAGCTATCCGTACCTGTTCCTTACCAATAATCGGTCGGGCAAGGGAGGTTCCCAGGAGGTAGGACCCTTCGTAAATGGCATTGGCCCTGAAAGCAGGAAAAATGTAATCGCGGACAAACTCTTCACGCAGGTCGGAAATGATAACTTTTTCCGCACCGGTCGCCAAACCCTTTTCCCGAACAGCATCCCAGTCTTCATGCTGGCCAACATCAGCGGCATAGGCAATAACCGGGCATTCATACTCTTCAGACAGCCATTTAAGAATTACCGAGGTATCCAAACCGCCGGAGTAGGCTAAAACTATTTTATTTACGCTCATATATCCTTTACTGTTCAGTTTTAAATAATTACAAACCCGCCCGTGGACCTTACACGCCACCGTTGATCAGCAGTTCAAGGATTGCCTTGTGCATATGCATTTTGTTTTCCGCCTGATCAAAAGCCACAGACTGCGACCCCTCAAGAACCTCTTCGGTAATCTCTTCCCCGCGGTGAGCTGGCAGACAGTGCAAAACTACAGCATCTCTCTTTGCCCTGGCAAGTAAATCACTGTTTAACTGGTATGGCTCAAAAATACTCAGTCGTTTTTCCGCCTCATCTTCCTGCCCCATGGATGCCCAGACATCGACATTTATAACATCAGCATCACTTACAGCCTCAACCGGATCATGGAGTACCGTAATCGGCTGTTGGGCCTTTTCCCGGGCAGTCTGCAACAGGCCAGGGTCAGGTTCATATCCCTCCGGACAGGCAAGGGTCAGTGAAAATCCCAGCACAGAAGCTGCCTGTATCCAGGAATTTGCCATATTGTTGCCATCACCAAGCCAGACAATCTTCAGGTTTTCAAGTGTTCCTTTTTTCTCGATGACAGTCATAACATCGCTTAAAATCTGGCAGGGATGGTGCAAATCTGTCAGAGCATTAACCACGGGAACAGATGAATATTTACTCAGTTCATCCACAACTTCCTGACCAAAGGTCCGAACAACGAGAGCATCAGTATACCGGGCCAGAACCCGGGCTGTATCCTTAAGCGGTTCACCCCGATCAAGTTGTGTTTCCTTGGCAGACATAAAAATAACCTGCCCCCCCATCCCGTACATGGCAGACTCAAAGGAAACTCTGGTACGGGTTGAAGGTTTTTCAAACAGCAGGCAGAGAGTTCTCCCGGCAAGGTGCTGGTGAAACGTTCCTGATATTCTTTCCTCTTTCAAAACAAGCGCGCGATCAATAAACGACAGAAGCTGCGCCCTGGTAAAATCTTGTAACGCTAACAGATGGGTACTCATAACCTCTTCTCTACATTAAAAAAAACAGCCCGACAACTTGCGGAGAATTGCTCAGAAACAACCGCTCCTGTTCACCGTAGGAAGTCAGACCAAAAATTATTGATATAAAAAAAACATCGTTTTTGCAAAGTAATTCTACCGGAACCGATATTATTCCGCTGTTTTTTTCACTACATGGCAGACAAAATACACTGTTGAAGCAGCCATATTTTCCCTGAAAAAGCAAACAAACGGCAAAAAAAAACGCAGCGCCCGAACCACGGACACTGCGTTCAATCGATACCCCAGCTGACTGAAAAATCACATGGGCACAATCAGTTTATTGCTCTCTTCATTCCAGGTTACAATGATATACCAGAGTGCCATGATAAGGGCTATGCCAAGAAGGGTATACGTATAGCCGCCAAGAGCGTCGGGAAGATACATATATCTCCCGAGATGTCCAGCCTGCTCAAGCCCTGTCACATCAATCGAGCTTCCTTCCCGGATAGCATCCAGAACATCTTCTACATCAGAGTCAATCAGACCGAGTTTTGCCTGGGGGAGCAGGTTTTTCAGAGCTTCTCCCTTTACCTCAAACTCCATGCTTTTAAACCAGACAGACATCAATGAGTTGGCAATACCGAAAAAGGGAACCACCAGCCAGAGTTTGATCTGTCCCTCTCCCACACGCCACAATGTTCCGGATCCGCAACCACCGGCAAACATTGCGCCAAGACCAAAGATAAAACCGCCGACAACACCGCCCCAGCCAAAAGTTCCGCGTACGTAATTTGCGGGAGCAAGAACAGGCTCTCCACCATGCATAGGCACCCCGTATTTCAGAACAGCGCCACCAACAGCCAGGATGAATATGGAAAGAGCAACCGATTTTGCAAGCGTGCAGTCACCGGTCATGTGCGGTTCACGAAAGCCCTGAACCATACACCAGCGACCACGCTGCATGGCATAGCCAAGACCGGCCGCAATAACAAGGAGACCAGAAAGAGAAGCTATATAATCAACATTTCCTTCGCCGTCATATCCGGCGTAATATCTGGCACCCCAGATAAGAGCAGTCAGGGCACCCACCCCGAAAATAAACTGCAGGGCGCGGGGAATATTAACCGTCCAGGAGCCCGAAGAGCCCCAGGTAATATATTCCATCTCTTTGTAGAGCATCCATAAACCAAGAACAACACCGGCAATCAATCCGAGCCACATGGAGAACCCGTTGGCTGCCAGGTTACCAATGGCATTATACATACCACCGACATTACAGCCACCGGCAAAAGCGGAACCAACCCCCATCAGGATCCCGGCGATAACTGCTTTTACCAACTCGCGATAAGGGGGGAAACGTAAGGCAAACTGCCCGCCAAGACAGGCAGACATAAAAGCACCGCCGATAAAACCGATACCAATAACCGAGCCGGAATTTATTAATGCGGATTTGGGCATTTTATCAAAAAGTCCCACCGAGTAGAGTATCCAGTCTCCCCAGTTACGAATAGCCCCCACTGCACCCCAGGGACGCCACCAGGCCATAACCAGAATACTCAACAGGGCAACAATAACACCGGTTATATTGGCGTTCCATTCCGATTCACAGAGGACCTTATACAACCCCCTGATCTTGCCAAAAATACTTCCTTCGCTCATACCATTCTCCTCCGTCTCTATAAAAATGACCCCGTTTCAATAATACCGCAGATCACACAATCTGTGCCGGGGTTGTAGTCAAGATGCACCTGAGTACCGCATTTGAAAATACATCAAAAAAATGCTTTTTTCATATCACTTCATTTAACGTTAGCGGCTGTTTTTGTCAAGGATGTTGACCTATTACGGCATTGTACCACCTTGAAAAAACCACTTTTTCTTCTTTTATTTTAAATGGTTACATAAACATGTGTTTTTGAATTGTCATTCATTTTGAACTTGACAGAATCCCCCCTTTTCATTATAGAAAAAGGAGTTTAACCACCTTTATGCAGGCTTCAATCGTAATGATTGATATTCAACTGTAAACACAATGCGTTTGAATTAACCCTTTTATTTTTATTCCTAAGGAAGGAGGAAAAAATGAGTGATGTAAAAACAGCCCCCGAGGGGTTGGATATTGCAGCAGTACTTGACGCAAAGGGCCTCAGCTGTCCTATGCCTCTTCTGCGCACCAAAAAAGAAATGGGCAAACTTAATGCTGGAGAAATTCTTCAGGTTGACGGTACAGATCCCGGTTCACGTAATGACATTCCCGGCTGGTGTGAGCGTTCCGGTCATGAATATCTTGGTGAAAAAGAGGAAACAGGTTACATCAGCTTTTTTGTTAAGAAGGGATAATTCCCATCCTTCTTCCCCCTTTATTCGTGTTTTATAAAGAAAAAGAATAACCACATACCTGGTGTGCGGTTATTCTTTTTTCTGGAAACCTTTCTTTTTTTCCTGAATTCAACACTCTTTTCCGGAGAATATTATGTCAAAAAGTCTCGGTATTTTTGTTACCAACCCCGATCAGTTTAAACATGTTATGGGGATTACCAAAGCGGCAAAGGCTAAAGGCTCCAGTGTTAAAGTCTTCTTTACCTGGGATGCAACCCACAATGCAAAGAACGAACCTGATTTTCCTGAGCTTTGTAAGATAGCTGATGATGTTTCCATATGTGTGGATAGCTATAAAAATATGGGCTATGATATTAATGATGTCCCTGAAGGTCTTGATCCAAAAAAGATGGCCACCCAGGCCCAGCATGGCATTATCATTGAAGATTATGACTGTTACTTAAGTTTATAAGGAGCTTGGCAATGGAATATAAAAAAGTATGTTTGATGTACCGTGACAAGAGTTCTGCTGTGGACGGTATTCGCTCTGCTCTTGGCCTTGCTGTTGAGAACATGTATGCTTATGGCGTCGTTATGGACGACGTAGAAATGGATAAACTTGGAGAGCATAATATTGAATCCATTGAAATGCTTCGCGAGATGGAAGGCGAGATTTACAGCACCAAGGCTGCCAACTGTGAACTCAATGAATTAGAGCCCTTAACCATTGAGGAGCTTGGTGAAAAACTTCGTGATATGACCCATGTCATTCCTTACGGCGTTATCAAATAGCAGGAGAACTTATAATGAAAATATTAAATGTATATCGTTCAGAGCCTGATGATACCACCAAAAAACTTGTTGAGATCGTCGGTAGGGACCGTGATGTAGATACTTTTGATCTTAACGTTGACGCTCCTGATTACAGCGAGCTTGTTGAGAAAATTTTTGCTGCCGACCAAACCATCTGCTGGTGGTAAAATCCTCTCGACAGATCAGATTTTCATTTTTTGTAACTATTCAGGTAACACCACGACTTTGGCATAACGTGTGGTCTGTAACTGTTTAGATGTGCCCCATATTGTGGCAAGCATACCAACGAACTATAACAGCGAAGCGGTGTCACCGCCTATGTGAGGCGGCCTGATTGTCGCAGGTAAGCCGCGACTCCGAGATGGGGTGCAGCTGAACAGTTACCA
>QNYF01000129.1 GCA_003978695.1 Desulfobulbus sp.
TCAGCCAGTAAATCCCGCATCAGCACCAGCCGTTCATAGATCATGGCAATAAAGGAATCCGCACCCTTACCCCAGGTATCCCGGTAGGCCAGTTCCTCAAGTACTCCCGGTTTCTTGGTCAGGGTCTCGCCGCCGATCTCAATATCCATGGAAAAATCTGCGCCCACATCAAAGGGAGGATCAATATAGATCAGCTTAATGCCGCCCTGTTCCTCGATCTCCTGCCGGAGCGGCCCGTTTTTCAGCGAGGAAAGAATCAGCTTATTATCCCCCCAGATCAACTTGTTGTTCCAGCCCGTAACCTGCCGCCCGGTAAGAGCATCAAAGAGACTGGGCTGAAACTTCATCACCTTTTCCGCCCGTGGTTCATCCACCTGCTCAATCACCTGAAAGGGCAGTACCATATTGCATACTTCACCACTCTTACCGTTCCAGACCAGCTCCACCTCCCGCTTGTCTTCAAAAAGAAGAAAACGATATTTCTCCGGCAACGGTCTGCCTGCCTCAAGATGTTTGGTTATATCCCGTATTTCATTATCACTGAGTTTCATAACTATTCCTGTTTCCCGGCAAACTGGTACTTTGATTTCCGCACATTAAAAGCTGGCTCCGTGCCTTCAAGAATTACGACTATCTTGTGGTTAATCACCGGATTTTCAATAGCTCCGGTGGTATAACAAACTGTATTATCCTTCTTATTCATCTTTACACAGATAATCTGTTCAGCATCACATACCACTGCAAGGTTCGGGTTATGTCATGATTTCCTGTTAATTCTGCCCACATCAGGCAGGTAGTCCTGGAAGACATCGCCGTAAATCTCCCAGATGGTGATAAATAACGCAGAAATGATGGGGCCGATAATAATGCCGAGAATGCCAAACAGGGTCAGGCCGCCAAGGGTTCCGAAGAGGACAAACAGGTCGTGCATTTCCGTGTCCTTACCCACGAGTCTGGGGCGCAGCAGGTTGTCAAGGTTGCCGGCTATGGCACCGCAGATAATGATGAGGAGAAGAACCCCTGAAAAATCTCCGGCAAGGGCGAGAACAATCAGGGCAGGGAACCAGATTATAGCCGTACCAACTGCCGGGACAACAGACATTACCGCCATGACGGATCCCCAGAAAACAGCTCCCTGAATCCCTGCCAGATAGAAAGCAAAGCCGCAGAGCCCGCCCTGAAGAATACCGATAATCAGGGTGGATTTCATGGTCGCTCCGGCAACAGAAGTGAATCGGTGTAGAAGCCGTTCTTCGTCTCGGTGTGCCAGGGGCAGATAGTAGAGAATTTTTTTCAGCAGAACGTCTCCTGTTGTGAGGAAATAGAACATGACATAGAGCATAATAACGAGGTTAAGCAGGGCATTGAGCGTCATTTTGGTCATGGAGGTAAGGGAGTCGATAAGGAAATTAGAAATTATGCCGACTGCCTGACCGGCTTTTTGCAGGATCATGTCCCGGTAGGGGAGGATCTCTTCGTAGTAAGGTATTTTTTCAAGATATCCGGTGACGGTGCTGGGTTCTTTGATAAATGACTCCAGCCAGGGAGTTACCGACTGGCCCACATGGACGGCCTGGGCGGCAATCACGCCGACTAGAAAACTCAAGGGCAGCAGGACCAGGAAGACAATACCCGCTATCGTCAGGATGGAGGCAAGGTTTTCTCTGCCCCGCAGGCGTACGGTCAACCATTTATGGAGAGGGTTGACCATGGCGGAAAAAAGTCCGGCCATGAAAATTGCCATCAGAAACTGCCTGACCATGGTGAGAAACAGCGCAGATATAGCGACAACGAGGACAAGAAGGACAATTTTATTGATCCTGGAGTTTTTTACCTGCATACTCTTCAATTGGTTCTGGTTTAGGGCTGACGATGGTGCCTGCCGGGGTGCCCGGTGGTATGTGATATCTCTTACAACCGCGCGGCCTTGAGTACGGCAGATGTCAGGGAGCTCAGATCATCTTGGTTGATAATATAGGGTGGCATCAGGTAAATCAAGTGGCCAAATGGTCTGACCCAGACACCATGTTCTACAAAAAACGCTTGCAGGGCCGCCATGTCGATCTGTTTTTTCATTTCAAGCACGCCAATTGCGCCCAGTACACGAACCTCCCGCACTTGTGGGAAGTCTCTGGCCGGCGCCAGCTGTTGTTGTAACTGCTGTTCAATTTTTCGTACGTTTTTTTGCCAGTCGGTTTCCAGAAGCAGGTTGATGGATGCTGTGGCAACCGCGCAGGCAAGAGGATTTCCCATATAGGTTGGGCCGTGCATGAACAGGCCCGGATCGCCGGTTGAAATTATTTCAGCTACGTTGTCTGTGGCAAGGGTCGCCGCCAGCGTCATGTAGCCGCCGGTGAGTGCTTTTCCAAGGCAAAGTATATCGGGCGCAATGGCTGCATGCTCTGCGGCAAAGAGTTTGCCGGTGCGGCCAAAACCGGTGGCGATTTCATCAAAGATGAGCAGCACATTATAGTGGTCGCAGAGTTTACGCATCTCACGCAGGTACCGGGGATGATAAAACCACATCCCTCCTGCCCCCTGAACCACCGGTTCGAGGATAACTGCGGCAATCGTGGCATGGTGTCTGGCGAGAAGTGTTTCTGTTTCAACAATATCGTTTTGCTGCCAGCTGTCTGTAAATCTGCAATGGGGGCGCGGCGCGAACAGTTGTTTTGGCAGCGAGTTCGCAAAAAGAGAATGCATGCCGGTTACGGGATCGCAGACAGACATGGCATGAAAGGTGTCGCCATGGTATCCGCCCCTGATGGTGAGCAGGCGATGTTTTGCGGGTTTGCCTGTTGCGTGCTGAAACTGGAGTGCCATTTTCAGCGCCACCTCCACGCTGACAGAGCCGGAATCGCAGAGAAATATTGTGTCAAGCCCGGGTGGTGTTATCTCTTTGAGCAGTCTGCACAGATCAACAGCGGGCTTATGGGTGAGTCCGCCAAACATGACATGTGAAACCTGCTCCATCTGCTGGGTGAGCGCTGTGTTGAGTACCGGATGATTATAACCGTGGATGGCGGCCCACCACGAAGACATGCCGTCAATCAGTGTTCGTCCGTCAGCCAGGGTGATTCTTACACCTGAGGCTGAGGCAACAGGATACACCGGCAGAGGGTTTTTCATGGAAGTGTATGGATGCCATATATGGTCTCTGTCAAAACCTGTCATGTTTTCAGGAGAATTCATGGGCAGGGATCGTCTTTATATCTGGAAAGTCCGGGGATAAGGGTCTGGGTGGAGATAACTCCCTTAAGCATCCGAACATTGCCGTGGGTGAACCGGGAAATAAGCTCCGCGTCTGAGGAGAGAAGATCACGGGACAGGACCACCTTGACAATAAAATCTATGGATCCATGCACTGAATGCAGTTCCCGCACCGGTTCAAGTTGCATCAGTTTGTCGATGATTCTGCGTTCTTGTCTGCCGTCGACGTTGAGCAGAATAAAAAACGTGATGTCCTGTTTCATGTCCGGGTATTCATGCTTTTTCAGCTCAGCCATCTTTTTTCTGAACGCCTCCATATCACGTGGAATGAGTTTATCAATGCCTATACCGTATTGGCGGGGTTTGGAACTGTTCCACTGGTGAGTGGAAATATACAGATAGAGATCATCTGTAGTTCTGCCGGGAAAATTGTCAACCAGGCCGCTGCGGCTGATAAGTGTGACCAGAGGAAGGTAAATGGTCTGATACCAGTCCTGGGCCGCCTGTTTATAGCTCACATCTATGAGTTTTTCCTCTGCCAGCCAGGTTTGGTGTTGTTTTATCTGCAGCTCCAGATGGTGGTACTGATCAAGTTCGGTCAGTTGGATGGATTTAAGCAGTCCGGCATTGTCCCTGAAGGTGATTTTTTCAAGATAAAGCTGGTTTTCCAGAGATTTTTTGGCCGGCAGCAATTCAACTATCCGGGCATTGATGGTATCCCGGCCAAGTGCGCGGGCGGCAGCCACCCGGTGATGACCGTCAAGAATAAAATAATCATCCTTGATCTGGTATAATGAAACCGGAGGCAGAGAAGTGCCGCTGCGCATGGCAGCAAGGATGTGTTGAAATCTGGCCTCGCCTCCCCGATTTCTGGACCGGAATTCTCCGTCAAAATCACGATAGCGGCCCACTGTGCCTGAGATGTTGTTAACGGGGACATCGGCTGCTCCCCGGTCTATGGTTTCCGAGGCGTTTTCGGCCTGTCGCACCTGCTCGAATTGTTGCGGTTTTCCAGGGTGCCGCTTTGTTAATTTTTGCAGAAATTTAACATTCGAAAACATAAGAGCCGCAGCAGTTGATAATTTGGGTGTTGTTGATCCGGGTTATTCGTTCCGTGTCATGGCGAAAGTTGGCATGTATGTGCCCATGCAGGAAGAAGGAGGGGCAAAAGCGGTTAATCAGCGGGTGAAACGATCTGAACCCCCTATGACATCTGTCTTCAGCGTCATGCACATGACGTGGGGGAGCATGGGCAAAGATAATATCTGCCGGTTGCCGCCAGAGGGTGAAGTAGAGCTTGAGCAGCTGATAACGCATCTGGGCCTCATGGTACTGGTGTTTACCTCCATTATACCACCTCGATCCGGATAAACCCAGCAGGTTCAGATTGCCGACACGGGCGGTGGTAAAGCTCAGGTTCATGCAGCCGACCGGCGGAGTCTGCCGGTAGCGGATGTCGTGATTGCCAAGCACGTAGTAAAGAGGGGCGTTGACGCGTTCCCGGACAAGGGTGAGGTATTCCGGCGGCAGGTCACCGCAGGAGAGGATCAGGTCGATTCCGTTAAAAAGATCCGGGGCAAAGTTTTCCCCCAGTTCCGGGACTTCAATATCAGAAAGAGCGAGAATCTTCACGGGTTAATCGCCCGTTTCTGCCCTGGTAAAGGTAAATCCCATACGTCTGAGCTGCCTGAGATCATGATCAACAGAGTTGCCGACAGTGGTCAGGTAATTACCGACAATGGCTCCGTTTGCGCCTGCTGAAAAACATCGGTATTGCTCTTCTCCAAGCTGCTGCCTTCCTCCGGCCATGCGGATGACCGCCCGGGGGTTGATTAGCCGGAACAGGGCAATGGTTGTCAATACTTCCTGCAATGGCAGGATTGTATATCTTTCAAGCGGTGTGCCGCTGATGGGGGTGAGGATGTTGATCGGGATGGACAACACACCTAGCTGGTTCAGCTCCAGGGCCAGGTCAATCCGGTCGGCCATGGTTTCACCCATGCCGATAATGCCTCCGGAGCAGATCGACATACCTTTATTCTGGGCAATGCGCAGTGTCGCGGTTTTTTCGTCCCATGTATGGCTGGTGCAGATGGTGCTGAAGAACTTTTTGCTTGTCTCAAGGTTACAGTGGTAGCGGGTAACGCCCAGGTCGACAAGTCTGCCGGCAATGGTTTCTTCAAGAAACCCCATGGAGGCACAGAGTGAAAGGCTGGTCTGCCGGTTGATTTTCTCATAGATATCACTGAGCAGATCAAGAGTTTCCCGGTCAACAGAATGACCGCTTGTGACCAGTGACAGCCGGTCAACGCCATGGGTGTCGTTGTCTTCAGCTATGGTCAGTGCTTTATCCGGGGTAATACACTCATAGGTTTTGATAGCGGTATGGTATCTGGCTGATTGGGCGCAGAACCTGCAGTTTTCCGTGCAGTTCCCACTGCGGGCATTGATGATGGAGCAGAGATGAAAACGTTTTCCCATGAAGCGCTGACGGATGTCATCCGCTGCGGACCAGAGGGCTGTCTGGTCCGGGCAGGCGGCAAGCTGCAGGGCCGTTTCCCTGTCAATTTTTCGGCCGCTAAGCACCCTGCTTATGCATTGTTGAACAAGAGCGAGCATAAGAGAGGGGGTTAACGCTCGCAATGAGGGGTGGCGGTGGTGGGAGGGCCTTCAACAATCATGTCGGCAATGGTTTTTTTGACCCGTGGATAGAGGTGGCGGCGTTCTCCCATAAGACGCGACTCAAGAGCGGCAAGTCTTCTAAAGAGCAGTGTTCGGTCCATGGCCGGAGCGTCGGTTTCCTGCGGAAAATTCTCCTCGACAATTTCCTGACAGCGAAAGCAGCCGGGAAAGCGCATGTGCTGGCCGTCCGGGCGGATCAGGGTCGCCGGGACTCCATGCATTCTGCAGACCAGCATACGGTGCTGGTATAAGGCGCAGAGACCTTCTTCCAGATTCAGCAGGGGACACGTAATCTGCGGACGTTTACCGGCTTTTAATGCGGCCTTGCTTTGCTGAACATACTCTTTTGCCTGTTCAGTAACCCTGTCCAGGGTTTCGTCATCGAGCTGACGCAGGCCTTCCCACAGGTAAGCCCATTCACTGTAGGTATGGTGCTGGAAATAGGAGTCGCAGCAGTTGTCAGGACAACCCGAGCAGGTGAGAGGAACCTTTTCAGCAATCAGTTCATATTCTTCCTGCATGGCCTGATATATTTCAGATATCTCCTGGGAGAGTTCAGGTGGTAAGACAATTTCTTTCATACAATTGTGTTGTAATGTTCTTTTTAGTGAGTTTTGCGTAACTATTCAGGGAGTACCACGACTTCGGTATAACGTGTGGCCTGTAACTGAACAGTTACGTTTTTGCTTCTGTAAAATGTTCGACTTGATAGGTCTGGACCGTCAGATTTCCTGTGCGCCAGTATCCACCGACAAGACCAGCCTTCAGGCAGAGATGGTCAAGAAACATTTCCGCTACCGGGAGCTGATCCCAGACCTGAGGCAGAAAAGTGGCTTCATGGCCGGATTCTGCCCGTAGAATTACACCATCCACATGGGGACGTAATTGCAGGATGAGGTCATCGCTGTCTGCATAGTCAAGATTTTTCGGGGGAGAGAGTATGGAGATGTCAATTTGCAGAGTATCCACCTCGTCTCCTGACACCATGGCAAAGCGCTGATCATGAAGAGCTGCGTTAATCACATGTCTGCGTACGCCATCAAGGATGGGTTCAACCCCCAGCAGGCTGCCAACACAGCCCCGCAGGCGGCCGTTTTCATTGAGCGTGACAAACACTCCCCTGTGCTGGCGCAACTCAGGATCTGCCAGTTCTGTGTCGGATAGCGGTTCGGTTGGTTGGCGGCCAAGTTGTTCCTCCAGGGTTTGCCGCGCAAGCCGAAGCAGAATTTGGCCGTTTTCTTTTGTCAGCATTTGCATCTCTCCGGTTCAATTTGTATTATGCACTCTATTGCAGCAACTGGCGTTGTCAATATCAAAATAGCCCAATGAGGCAGGGACTGACAGCTTTGCGGGAGAAAAAATATCCGGTTGCAGTATATTTGCAGAAAAATGGCCTTGTAATCTTCTTTCAAAAAATGATTTTTTTGAATATGATTCGATCTGGAAAAAATGGTATGTAATTAACCAGCGAAAAGACGTCCTTCTCCTGTAAGACGGAGGGGATTTGAACAATTTGCAGAAATATCTGGAGGCAGATTATGCGTTGGAGAGATGGACGAAGAAGTTCGAATGTAGAAGATCGCCGTAGCGGGAGGGTGCCTACCGGTGTTAAGGCCGGAGGTGCCGGAATACTTCTGCTGGCTCTTGTGGGGATGTTTTTTGGGGTGGATCCGACTGTTGTGATGAATCTGGGCGAGGCAGTTCAGAACACGCGCCCGGCTCCACAGAGTAACCAGCCGTATCAGGGAACCCCTGAAGAACAGGAACAGGCCGAGTTCGTTTCAGTGGTTTTGGCAGATACAGAAGATGTCTGGAAACAGGTATTTAAGGAAAACGGTTTGACCTACCAGGAGCCGAGTCTTGTTCTGTTCAGCGGGGCTGTTCAGTCTGCCTGTGGCATGGCCCAGGCCGCTATGGGACCTTTTTATTGTCCGGGTGATCGCAAGGTCTATATTGATCTGGCCTTTTACAAGGAATTACAGCAAAACCTGCATTCTCCGGGTGATTTTGCCAGGGCTTATGTGGTTGCCCATGAAATAGGGCATCACGTTCAGAAGCTGCTTGGTACAAGTGATCAGGTTGATCAGGCCCGCCGCCGTCTTTCCAAAAAAGATTTTAACAAAATTTCTGTACGTCTGGAATTACAGGCCGACTGCTATGCAGGTGTCTGGGCAAATCGGGCGGACAGAATGCGGGGAATTCTGGAACCCGGCGATATTGAAGAGGCTATGAATACGGCCAGCAATATCGGGGACGACCGGATGCAAAAGAATGCCCGTGGCTATGTAACCCCGGATTCTTTTACTCACGGCAGTTCCGCCCAGCGGGTTCGCTGGTTTAACCAAGGCTACTCAACAGGGGATGTGAGCACCTGTAACACCTTTGAATCTCAAAATTTATAGATTGATAGATGGCCTTGATGCGGCGGTGGGGCTGAACAACTTGCCAAGTTTTTTCAGCCCCTCTGATTGCGGGCAGGCCACTTAGTGTTCTTTTTGACTCATCCCGCCCGGATCAAGTTTTCCCTTTGATGTAAAAGGTACTGTCCCGTATCCTCCAAGGCGGACTTTCCCCGTCAATTCATAGTGTAACGGTTGCTGCTGTCCCATGCCCTGGAGAAATTGAATCACAGAGCCAACCACGTCAATCATTGAAGCATAGACAGTGATCGGTACGGTTTTGGTACCATAGGCAGGGATTTCCTGCCAGTCGTTGCCTATTCCGGTGGCAAAATGACTGCCCTCAATGTTTAATTCACAGCTTACCCCTCGGATATCGAGTGCAAAATCATTGGGGTTCATGACTCGCAGTTCAAGCAGAAAAACAGCCTCCAGAGCTTTAATTTCACTCAGTTTCAGATCTGATGCGGTCACTGTCGGTTTTTCAAAGTCAGAGTGTATTGCGGCACAGCCTTGAAGCAGGGAGACAGCTGCCAGGCTAAGAATGCAGAGGCAGAGAAAAGGAAAAGATGCGTAAAGATGTGTTTTCATGGCGTTCACAATGGTTAAGGGGAGTTGGCAACATTGATAATAGAGAAAGAATAATGACAGAGGGACGCGTACGTCAAGAAGTTTACACGGTATTTCCGTAAATATGATGCACTGTGGTTTCTTTAATGTATTTGTCACTCTTCAGATACGCCTTGGATTCGGAGTCTACGCATACCTTTCATTGAGGACTGTGAAGCGTACTTGTGCTACTCGAGCAGGCGCAAATGGACGAAGAGGTCAGCGTAGACTCCGTGAGGTACAGCTGAAGAGTTACCGTATTTTTTTAACTTTACCGTGGCCGACTACCTTTTGAAAGTGGTAAAGTTTACCTCTGCTTGACGGACTGGGTTTTTAGAACTACCAATAGATCTACGGAGAGATGCCGGAGCGGCTGAACGGGACGGTCTCGAAAACCGTTGTGGGTT
>QNYF01000233.1 GCA_003978695.1 Desulfobulbus sp.
GGGGCGCCGGGAGAGTAAAATAAAAATTATTGCCTTCCGGGGTAGCCTCATACCCTACAGTTCCTCCATGGAGCTCAATAACGTGACGGATGAACGAAAGGCCATGCCCTGTCCCTGGAATCCCGCTGGCATCAGCACCACGAAAACCTTCCTGAAAAATTGTCGCCCTCTCTTCAGTGGATAAATTCGGCCCGGTGGTGAAGACATTAAACTTCACGCTGTTTTTACCATGTTCAGGAAAATCTGCGATAATTTCCCGGCCATACGCCATTGACTTTCTCGGATATCCATCCCGGGTAATAATCTCTTGAGTATACTTGGCAGCATTTGAAAAAAGATTGGCATAAACCTGTGCAAGCAGCCCAACGTCTACCCTGAGCTGCACTTCAAGGTCAAGCATATTTCCAGGCCGTTCAACAGTTATCTCCGCAGCTTTCAAACGGCTGGCATAATGATCCAGCTGCGGAAGAATAATCTCTTTTTCCACAAAGCAACGTCTGGGATGCAACACCAGATGACCACGTTCAAAATGTTCACGCCTGAAAAGGCTCTCAAGAAACAGGCTGATGTTTGCGTGATGCTTGACCAGCTCCGCATGGCAGCTCAAAAAGTCAGCGGCTATTATTTCGCCCTGCTCCTTGATTTTTTTGCATATTCCCGGTTTGTCAACCGTCTCGTCACAACCATTCACTGATTTTGTCAAGGTATCAAGTGCTGTTATCGTTTTTTGCAACCTGTTAAAAAGATGACAAAAATACATATTAGGGACAATAACATTATGCTCAATATCCATCACAAGCGTCTTGATAAAGTTCAAATGATCAATATTCTGCAGGGCAATTAGTCGATTATGCAGATTATAGCCAATCCGATTTGCATATTTCCTGAAAAAAAACCGATCATCCTCACTCAAATCGGCAGCGGGAAAAACCGCATACATGCCGACAGGCTCAGCTGGAGGATGACGTTCCCGGCGGCGGGTCACATCTGATTCATCGATCGATTGAGGCGCCTTATTATAAATGGGCACAATGTATTGATTTTCTGCTTCATACGCCTTGCGGCTGCTGACAACATTTTCTGGAGCCGGCTCACTGTTCTGGTAAACTCCCTCCTTACTGTCGCATACCAGCAAAAGGCTGCCCTGATCATCCAAGAGATAAAGCGCCCCGGAAAAACCTGTCATGACAACCGGAACTGCCACGCATATTCGGTAGAAGTCTTCCAGAGAATCAAACTCCTGGGCCAAATCAAAAAATGCTTTGAGAAAAGCATTATAATGGGGACTGAAATTATAACGATTATAACTCGCTGATTTTTCCCGTACCCGCTGGCAGATTATCTTTAAATCCTGGCATTCCGGCATAATATCAGTCCGCATTCATCCTCAAGCAGTTCCTGCTGCTGGATAGCAAGCTCGTTATTTGTCAAGTATGAGTACTTCATCCCGATCAGATTTTTCAGCAAGCAAAACATCAACTCTCTGTGACGATTCCGCCCGCATAGTCATCCCCACGTAATCAGGTTGAATGGGTAATTCCCGCCCACCCCGGTCTATCAGGACAGCCAACTGTATGGAATGCGGTCTGCCGTAATCCATAATCGCATCCATTGCTGCCCGGATGGTACGGCCAGTGAAAATAACATCATCAACAAGCACAACGCTTTTCCCTTCCACATTAAAGTCGATATTGGTCTGACGGACTATCGGGTTTTGTGAAATCAGACTCCAGTCATCCCGATATAACGTGATATCCAGACTTGCCTGTGGCAGCTCCGCCTGTTCGCTGGCTGTTATCATCGCGTGAATGCGCTCGGCAAGGAACACCCCACCGGTATGAATACCGATTATGGCAAGATTGTCGATGCCGTGGTTTCGCTCAAGAATTTCAAGACTCAGTCGACCAAGACTTCGGTTAATATCCCGGTTGTTCATAACTATCTTTGCGGACATGGAATTCCTCAACTGTTCCAAAAAGAGTCGACTCCTTTCTCGTCAACCAGATTTATGGCTTCCGGAAAGGCCTCGCATTCAAGAGAAAAAACTTTATCTGCAATATCATCCGGAGTGTCTGAATCACGTAAAGCCACACATTTCTGTACAACAATAGGCCCCTCGTCATAGCGTTCATTGGCAAAGTGTACTGTGCAGCCACTGATCTTGCAGCCCCGTTTTTTTACTGCCTCATGAACATGGTGCCCGTAAAAGCCATCACCGCAGAATGCCGGAATAAGTGAGGGATGGATATTTAACACATTCCTCTTGAGCAGGGCGGGAGGGGAATACAGTTTCAGATAACCGGCCAGAGTAATCAGGTTGACATCATATCGGTCAAGAATTTCATTGACAGCGACGTTGCCGACTGCATGGAATGACGGGTATCCATATTTTCTGGCCTTTTCAAGACCAAGAGCGTCACTGGCATTGGAAATCACAACCTGAATTTCAGCCTTGAGGCTGCCGGCACTGATGCGGTCATGAAAATTATCAAGGGTACGCCCTGAGCCGGAGAGCAGTACGGCAAGTTTCTGCATGATTATTTCCCGGTAAAATAGGCGTTTTTCTCCACATCAACTTTCACCAGCCAGTCTGCAATGGTGGTGTCGTAAGTGGAGGTCAACTGAAAAACTTTAACAGCCAGTCTAAAACGGGTTTTCAGCGTTGTATTCCCTGTTGCCCTGATTTCCTTTAACACCTGATCGTAATCCGAAGGATCAACTATAACGGTAACATCACGGAAATTTTTGGCTGAAGCACGCAACAGGGTGGGACCACCAATATCAATATTTTCAACGGCATCAGCAAGAGAGCAATCTGGATCTGCCACGGTTTTCTCAAAGGCATAAAGATTAACTGCGACAATATCTATTGGTTTAATCCCGTGCTCACGACATTGCTTTTGATGATCCGCATTTTCACGTTGATTCAAAATACCTCCGTGAACCAGCGGATGCAGGGTTTTCACCCGGCCGTCAAGCATTTCAGGAAAACCAGTGAACTCAGATACATCTGTCACGGGAATACTGTTATCCCGCATTTTTTTGGCCGTACCGCCTGTGGATAAAATCTCAACCCCAAGTTCTGTCAATGCTCTGGCAAAATCTTCTATTCCGGATTTATCAGTCAGGCTGATCAGCGCGCGTTCTACCTTTTTCATTCCCTTCCTCACGTGTTAATCTTTGCGTAAAAATTTTCTGATTTTTCGACGGTCCCGCTTATCCGGCCTGCCTACCGGCCTGGAAGCAGGCGCCCGCACAAGTCGCCGATGCTCCCTCTCGGCTTCCCGCAGCACCTGAGATTCCTCAGTTTCTTCATACAACGTCCGGGCAACAGTTGCAGGCCCCCGACGACTGCTCACCGCCAGGATATCAACGGTAAACTCCTCAACCCCTCGCTTTATTCGCAGACGATCTCCGACCTGCACAGGACGGGATGGTTTTATGCGCCCCTCATTTAAGTGCACATGACCTCCGCTCACGGCTTTCGATGCCCGTCCCCGGGTTTTAAAAAACCGTGCAGCCCACAACCATTTATCTACTCGAACCTTTTCTTCCATAAGGATTTAACCATAATAATAAAGCAAAAATTTTACCATATATTCACGCTTCCTTCAAATTTATGTCTTGCATTGCCCCGGTCAAAAAAATAAGGTGCAGCAAACATCAGCTCAACTGCTCTTGGAAAGATAAAATCCTATTGTCCAATCTTTACAACTATTCAACGGCTATGAAACTGCATTCTGTTGGCATTAAAAACTTTACCTGTCCGGTTTCCATTAGAGAACAGAACGGTTCCAGACAGCAGACCGTGGCAACAATCAACCTGCAGGCAGCCATGCCCCGCCGGTTTCGGGGTACCTGTGTCGGTACTTTTACAGATATTCTTACCAAATACAGACAGGATATCCATGCGACAATCTTTCCCAGGCTCCTGGCTGAGGTACAAATGGAATTGCAGGCAAAACGAGCCCAGGTGGAGATGATCTTCCCCTATTTTATTGCCAAAAAGGCCCCGGTCACAGGGACCGCAAGTCTCATGGAATATGAATGCTCATTTGCCGGATCAATAGATACAGATAAAGAGTTATTATTAAAAGTGATTGTTCCGGTGACCACCCTGTGTCCGTGTTCAAAAGAAATCAGTCAGGCTGGAGCCCATAACCAGCGGGCCGAGGTAACACTTACTGTGCAGCCGCACAGGTTTATCTGGCTGGAGGAACTCATCAGGCTTGTGGAGGACTGCGCCTCCTGTGAGGTGTATGCATTACTCAAGCGCCCGGATGAAAAATTTGTTACGGAAAAAGCCTACGCCACGCCCATGTTTGTGGAGGATGTCGTCCGGATGGTGGCCCAGAAAGCTTTTGCCCATGAAGGTGTGGGCTGGTTTTCAGTCGGTGTTGAAAGTTTTGAATCAATCCATAAGCACTCTGCCTATGCCTATGTAGACAGCAGGGATATTGACCTCCAGTAAACCGTATACAAAACCGGGGAGAGGTCCCGACAAATCGACTTCAAGGTGACCTCTCCCATGATGTCTAAGCTTTTGTTGATGAGATACCGCCCAGGCAGAGATATTTCAATTCAAGATACTCGTCCAGCCCGTACTTTGACCCTTCCCGACCGATTCCTGATTCTTTTATACCGCCAAAGGGAGCGGATTCTGTCGACATAATGCCGGTATTCATGCCGACCATTCCATATTCGAGAGCTTCAGCAACCCGCCAGACCCGACCGACATCACGGCTGTAGAAATACGAGGCCAGGCCGTAGGGAGTATCATTAGCCATGTCCACAGCCTCCTTTTCGTCTTTAAAAGAAAAAAGAGGAGCTACAGGCCCAAAAGTTTCTTCATGGGCTATTGTCATATCTGGAGTTACATCCAAGAGAATGGTGGGTTCAAAAAAGAAACCCTTTTTGCTCACTCTCTTCCCTCCACACCCGAGACGGGCTCCTTTATCAAGAGCGTCCTGAATCTGCTGCTCAACCTTCATCACTGCATTAAGATCAATCAGCGGCCCCTGATTGACATCCGCATCCAGCCCATTGCCAACCTTGAGTTGCTCCTTTACCGCAATGATCAATTTTTCGGCAAACTCGTCGTAAATCCCTTCCTGAACAATAAACCGATTGGCGCACACACATGTCTGGCCTGAATTCCTGTATTTTGAAGCCACAGCGCCTTGCACGGCCTCATCAATATCTGCGTCATCAAAAACGATAAACGGCGCATGCCCTCCCAACTCAAGAGAGAGCTTTTTCACGGTATCTGCACACTGCCGCATCAAGAGTTTACCTACAGAGGTAGAGCCGGTAAAACTGAGCTTTCGAACAAGAGGATTCCCGGTAAGCTCAGGGCCTATTTCCCGGGCAGGTCCTGTCAGAACATTAAAAACCCCGGCTGGAATTCCGGCCTGGCTGGCCAGCTCAGCCAGTGCCAAAGCGGAAAAAGGTGTTTCTGCGGCAGGTTTTACCACAATGGTACATCCCGCGGCAAGAGCTGGAGCAGCTTTACGGGTAATCATGGCGGAAGGAAAGTTCCAGGGTGTAATCGCGGCGCAGACCCCTACAGGTTGCTTGATAACAATGATACGTTTACCAGCCTGCCCCATGGGAATGGTATCACCGTAAATTCGCTTGGCCTCCTCGGCAAACCACTCCACAAAACTTGCTCCATACAGAACCTCACCCCGTGCTTCTACCAGCGGCTTGCCCTGTTCCAGGGTCATAATAAGAGCCAGATCGTCCTGATGTTCAACTATCAGATCATACCAGCACCTGAGCAAATTTGAACGCTGATGACCGGTTAGCGCTCTCCAGAGGTGCCAGGATTTTTCTGCAGCTACAATAGCCCTGGCGGTCTCATCACGGCCAAGAGAAGGAACTGTTCCCAGGAATTCACCGGTGGCCGGGTTATGGATATCAAGGGTTTTACCGGAAATGGCATCAATCCACCGACCATCAAGCAAGCATTGATTTTTAAACAAAACCTGATTTTTTAATTTCATGCACCCTTCCTTGATTTTACATATCCTCCCGGCGGAAAGAAACCATTCGAACGGCAGAAGACATACGCTTTTTTATTTATGAAATACTCAAATTATGATAGATATAAATAATTATTATACACATCCTTTTCAAGGATCAACCCAAAAGATGTTCTACCGATAAAATAAGGGGAACAGGTGTAATGATTTCAGAATTGCGCTTTGCCAAACGACACATTGATTACCTGCCAATTGGTGTAACAGCCAAAGATGCATCAAGCGGGAAAACTCTTGCCGGCCCTTTTTCCGGCAGGATCATCGATATTTCCATTACAGGAGCCTGCCTCCTTATGACCCAGGTTCTGAGTAACCAATATCACGTTTTTTACTCTACCCGCGAAAGTGAATCACTGTTCCTGCAACTGGAAATCAACCTGCCGCCAGACATCAAGGATCTCGAAATACCCGCACAACCGATCTGGATGAACCTCTACCAGCAGGACGAAGTCCGAGCCTATAAAATGGGGGTCGAATTCATGGCCAACCCGGAAGGGGAACGCATCAAACAACTCATGACAGCTCTTGCCAAGCAGCAGAAAAAACGGGCAGCATGGTGGGTTTCAAACAGTAAACGAATGATCAAGGCCATTACCCCCTGCAAACCGCACCCTTGCCGGTAAAGGCGTGCACGGGATCGTTTACTCCCCTCAGGCGCAATTTCCCTATATCTATCCACTCGCCCAGCTCCGTTCCAAGATCATCCCGAACAGTTTTAGTTATATATACCTGACACTGCGTTGACTGAGCCGCCAACCGTTGGGCAACATTGACTTCCGTACCGATAACAGTGTAATCAAGCCTTCGTGATGAACCGACATTCCCCAGAAACAATTCTCCGCAGGTAAGAGCAATTCCAAGGTCAATAGATTGAAAAAAAATGTCTTTGGATTTCCAGCGTTCTTTCAATTCTCCAAAACGTTGACCTATGGCAAGTGCAGTCCTGGCAGCACTCAAATTTGCGTTATCAAGTGGCACCGGTGCTCCGAAAAGAGCCAATACCGCATCTCCCATAAATTTATCGACCATCCCGCGATGTTGAAAAATTGTTTCAGTAAATACCTGAAAAAAATCATTGAGGAACTCGTGCAGCACAACATGAGAGAGTTGCTGGACCATACCTGTAAAATTACGAATATCAGCAAACATAACAGTAACCTGTTTTATTTCGCCATGATCAGCGGCCAACCCGGCATCCCTTGCAAGCATCAGTTCGGCAACTTCCGGGGCCACATATTGTTCAAGCAGGGTCTGAAGCCGGGTTTTCTGCTCCATGGAAGCGATTGAACGGACATTGTCCAAGGCAAGAGAGGCCTGGGTACAAAGGATACCGAGCATTTCAATGCTTGAATCTGAAAACTGAATCTTACTCTCTCTATGACTCACATTGAGAACCCCAAGAATCTGCTCTCTTACAGTCATGGGGAAAGACACCGCCGAGGAAATTTCCGGGCGTTTCAACAAGGCAGCAAAAGGGGATTCCTTCTGTGTTTCCCGGTTCATAATCACCGGTTTTCGTTCGGCAAAAACCCAGCCCGCAATTTTATCACCCGGCTGGATTCGAATTTTCCGGACAATTTCTTCTTCAATGCCCCGGGAAGCTGCTATGCGAAGGCAGCCTTCCTCCTCATCAAAAAGCATTACTGACAGACTGTCAGCCGCTGTCTGCTCAGCAACGGCATCAAGCAAAAACGACAAAACTTCTTCCTCTGTGATCGCAGATAAGAATTTCTCGCCTAAACCAAAAAGGGGCAGCAACGCTCTAAGTCGGGTATTTTCCTCTCGCAGGATTGTAGATTCCATGGCTCTGGAAACACTTGCCTGCAGTTTGGCCGGATCCAGAGGAGTATTCAGTAGCCCTGAAAATCCGCTCTCCATCGCTGCCATACATGGATTTTCTCCATGGCCATCGGCAATGAGAAACCCTACAAGACCTGGACGAGTGGTCTTCAGGCTGTCAAAAAGTGCAATGCCGCTCATGTCGGACAAATACTCCGAGACCAGAACAACCCTGACAGAATGGTCGCTGCACTTCTCTGCAGCTTCTTCTGCCCTGCAACAATCAACAGAATATTGAGAAAGAATGCTTTTTATCTGTTGGCCAAGATCACGATTCTCGGAAATCAACAGGATCGGCGATACCATATAATTCCTCTAAACGATGAATAATAAATCATTGTATGATACCATTGTGTACAAGGCAAGGCAAGAACGGCACATATATACAGGGTTTACATTTTCTGCGAGAACGCTCATAATAATTTATCAATTCCTTCCGGATTATTTCTGCAAGGAATAAAGAGTTAAGTAGCATTATACTCAAAATCATTTGAAATGATTTGGGGTTATCTCCCGTAAACACTACCATTTTATCAGCAAAAAGAACTCAATACTAAATGAGAATGAAAATCAGTTTTTTTAAACAATCACAACGGGTTGGCCTGGCATAATTTTCCCTTGTAAAGCTGGCCGAAATGCTATATAAGCCCACATGATGCTTACTATAAAACTCAGTGATTAATTGAGGTCTGACCATGACAATGCATATTGAACAAAATCGGGATGAATGTAGAGGGTGTGCGGTGTGTGTCGCTGCCTGCAGAAAACAGCATGGCGGTGTGGCCATGAGCACCTTTCACAAGAGTATCAATGAATTTATCAACTGTGTTTCCTGTAGAGATCTCTCCTGCATTCGCCTCTGTCCGACCGGGGCAATGCATATGCATTTTCTGGGAGTTCCCGTGGTCGATCCTGATGAATGCCTGGGATGCGGATACTGTGTCGATGCCTGCAGGAACCACGTTCCACAGCTTATAGATGGCAAGGCAGTCAAGTGTGATATGTGCGTTGACCGCCAGCTCCAGGGGAAAGCACCTTATTGTGTCAAGGCATGCAGGCGCGGGCGTTTAAAACTCATAGATGGCGTTTTGGGCTGATTTTTCCTACGAACACATTTCTCTTTTTTCTGCCCATGATTTCACTGCATGGGCAGAAAACATTTCTGCATTACCTGTAACTATTCAGCACCCCAACCGGGTGCCCCGGCATAGGCATATATTTTAAAAGTAACGAAAAATCAGTACGTTGATATTTTGTTACTTAGAAGTTACACAGACCACACGTTATGCCAAATTCGTGGTGCTACCTGAATAGTTGCCATTACCTGTTATAATGTTCCATTATTTTCCGTATTTCCGC
>QNYF01000060.1 GCA_003978695.1 Desulfobulbus sp.
CAGCGCATAAACCAGGTATGGGCAAATCTTGTGGACAATGCCATAAAATACAATGCCACCGAAATTGAGATTATCACCAGAAAAGAAAACAACTCTGCCCAAATAACCATCCGGGACAACGGCATGGGTATTTCTGAAAACGAACTGCCCAGAATCTGGGACAGGCTCTACCGGGGAGACCGCAGCCGCTCAAAGCCAGGCCTGGGACTCGGCCTTACTCTGGTCAGGGCAACCGTGCAAAACCATAACGGAACAATTACCGCCAGCAGTGACCTCAACCAGGGCACGGTTTTTACCATCACCCTGCCACTTGCCCCGCAATGAAATACACCTGGCCAGCGAACTGAGCATTGCGCATCCTCTGCCCCTCTTTTTTTCCTTTCATTACATCCTTGTAATCCTAACGCAACCTTCTGGTAAGATTTGCTGATTAGAGTACACTTCAACAAAATAATTCCACTGGATCTGCTTAAGGAGCATAACAATGAACCAACCCGCTGATGAAACGCACGTAATACCTTTACCTGAATCTCAGGGCACAGACGATATCCACGAGTCAGTACAGGCTGTTAATGACGCGGTAAAAAAGAGTTCCGCCTGGGTGGGACTGCTGAAAAACGAAATAGCGCAAAATATTGTCGGGCAGGAGATGCTGATCAACCGGTTATTGATCGGCCTGCTGACAGGGGGCCATATACTGCTTGAAGGTTTGCCGGGTCTTGCCAAAACTCTTGCCGTGAAGACTCTTGCGACCACTGTTTCAACGGATTTTCGCCGCATCCAGTTTACTCCGGACATGCTGCCTGCCGACATCATCGGGACTGAAATATACAATCCCCGTGATACCTCTTTTGAGGTGAAAAAGGGGCCTCTGTTTTCATCGATAATTCTGGCCGATGAGATCAACCGTGCCCCATCCAAAGTACAGTCTGCCCTGTTGGAAGCCATGCAGGAAAAACAGGTGACCATTGGCGAATCCACCTTCAACCTGCCTGAACTTTTTCTGGTACTGGCCACCCAGAACCCCATTGAACAGGAAGGAACCTATCCCCTGCCAGAAGCCCAGGTTGACCGTTTCATGCTCAAGGTTGTTGTTGACTACCCCAGCCGGGAGCAGGAAAGGCGTATTCTTGACATGGTGGATCATCTTGATTCCAAAATCTCTGTCCAGCCGATAATCGCTCCTGACGATATTCTGGCCGCCAGGTCTGTGGTGGATTCGATTTATCTTGATGACCGCATCAAAGAGTATATCGTCGACCTGGTCTATGCCACCCGGGAACCCGCAAAAATCGATGCTGCCATGGGAGATTACATCGAAACAGGCGCCTCTCCCCGGGCAACTCTTAACTTAAAAATTGCCGCAAGAGCACTCGCCTATCTCAACGGCCGGGGTTTTGTCATCCCCGATGACATTAAAGATTGCGCACTTGATGTGCTGCGCCACAGAATCCGTATCAGTTACGAAGCTGAAGCTGAAGGGATCACCAGTGAAGACCTGATCCACAAACTTCTGGACACGGTGCCGGTACCATAAACAGGTTCCGTCTTGTTATCTAAAACACTGGAATACAGCTGAAAATGAACAAAACACTCACCCGGGAAATCCTCAAAAAAGTCCGTCAGGTCGAGGTGCGCACCCGGCGCATGGTCGACGACACTCTGGCGGGAAGTTACCACTCTGTCTTTAAAGGCAGAGGAATGAACTTTGATGAGGTGCGGGAATATGTACCCGGCGATGAAATCAGAACAATAGACTGGAATGTCACCGCCCGCACCGGGGTTCCCCATGTAAAAAAATTCACGGAGGAACGTGAGCTGACCATCATGCTGATGATTGATATCAGCGGCTCTGGAAGTTTTGGCTCCGGAATTCAATCCAAACGGGAAATGATGGCTGAACTTGGCTCGGTTCTGGCTTTTTCAGCCGTTCGCAACAATGACAAAGTCGGACTCATTCTCTTTTCCGATTTCGTTGAACTCTTTATTCCACCGGCTAAGGGGCGCAGCCACATACTGCGGGTTATCAGAGAAATTCTTTTTTTCCAGCCGCAGGGCAAGGGAACAGACATTGGCGAGGCCCTTGACTTTGTCAACCGGGTTGCAAAAAGAAAATGCGTCACTTTTCTCATCTCTGATTTCTGTCTGCCCGGGGATTTCAACGACGCCCTGGATCACATCAGCCCCAAACTGGTGATTACCGGCAGACACCATGATCTTATCACGGTCATGGTGACAGACCCGCGCGAGCATACACTCCCTGACGTGGGCTGGATCACTTTGGAAGACGCAGAAACCGGTGAACAGGTCATCCTTAACACCGCAGACAGCTGGACCAGGAAAGCTTATGCAGGACTTGCAGAAGACCGTAGCCAACAATTTTCACGCACGGTAAAGAAAGCGGGTATTGATTGTCTTGAGCTGTCAACAGACAAACCGTATTTACATGCGTTAATACGCTTTTTCGGTTCACGTAAAAAGAGGCTGGCCAGATGATCCGATATCTGCTGATACTCATGACTGCCCTTTTATGCAGCAGTTCTGCTCTCCTGGCAGGACAGGACACCCCTCCCCTGGTGCCGGCCTTGCAACCGCCTCAAACAGTTGCACCCGGCACGGCCACTGCCAGTAGTAGCGCAGATGAACTCTTTGATATAAAGGGGCCAATTGAAATACCTGCTGCCAACACCACCATATACCTGATCATTGCCTCTATTCTTGCACTGATTATGCTTATAGTCGTTGTTCTGCTCTTGCGAAAACGTACAAAAAAACACAAGGCTATTATGGCCCACGAAACAGCTTTACTCAAATTACAACCGGCACAACAGCTCATTGAAGAGCATAAAGTTGAAGATTTTGTCACCCTTGTAGACCAGACGCTGCGTGACTATATCGAACAGCGTTTTACATTATCTGCCAAAAAACAGACAACCAGGGAATTTATAACAACACTCACCGATAACGAAGAAATATTACCGGAAATTTTGACTCAAAACTCTTCTCACCTGACCAATCTGCGCACTCTGTTTGACCTGGTAAAATTTGCCCGGGCAGACATGACAACCAGCAGCATGCAGAAGAGTCTTTCAGAACTCATCTCTTTTATCGAATCCACCCGAATGGAGGCACAATAAAAATGGACAGCCTCCGTTTTATACACCCCCAACTCCTCTGGCTGTTGCTGCTTCTCCCACTGCTTGCGCTTCTCCGGGGCAAGCGCGGCCCGGCACCTGCGCTTATTTTTTCCTCCACAGCCATTGCCCGTGCCATAGCTGATAAACAAAAAGCCATCCCCGGAAGGTTTCTCGGCTTTCTTCGGCTTACCGCTATTGGCCTGATTATTTTGGCTATAGCCGGGCCACAATGGGGAAATACCACCACCGAGGTAGAGGCATCAGGTATTGACATCCTGCTCGCTGTCGACATTTCCGGGTCCATGGAGGCTATGGATTTTACCCTCAAGGGGCGCACTGCAACCCGGCTTGATGTTGTTAAATCCGTAGTGGCAAAATTCATTCAAGACCGGCCCAACGACCGTATCGGGCTTGTCGCCTTTGCGGGCAGGCCCTATATGGTCAGCCCGCTGACTCTCGACCATGACTGGCTGCAGTTACGGCTTGATTCTCTTAAAACCGGTATCATTGAAGATGGCACCGCAATTGGCTCCGCAATTGCTTCCGGTGTGAACCGCCTGCGTGACCGCACCGCTAAATCACGTATTCTTATTCTCCTGACTGACGGGATGAACAATGCCGGCAAAGTGCCTCCTCTTACGGCGGCAGAGGCAGCGGAAACACTTGGTATCAAAATCTATACAATCGGGGCAGGAACACGCGGAACAGCTCCCATGCCGGTTACAGACCAGTTTGGGATCAAGCGTCTTATTCGGGTCAAAGTGGATATTGATGAGGATACATTAAGCAAAGTCGCCCAAATGACCGGAGCAAAATATTTCCGGGCAACCGGCACCAGATCGCTTGAAAAAATATATAAGGAAATTAACGCAATGGAGGCAACGACCAGAACCATAAAGCATTTTTCCAGATATCGGGAACTGTTCTCCTGGCTGATTTTTTCAGCTCTCGGGCTGCTGGCCATCGAACTTTTTGTTTCCCGGAGACAATTACCTTAAACGTAACTATTCCGGTAGGACCACAACTTTGACATAACGTGTGATCAGTAACTGAATAGTTATTGTCTGGACGGGCACAAGTTACCCTTAAATAAGGCCTTCCTGCTCTTATAAGGCCTGCTGCTTTATTAATTTGACGAGTTTTTTTATGGATATTCAATTTGCCGAACCTTTCTGGCTGATAGCCGGGATGATTACCTGCGTACTGGCAGCTCTTTTTATCCGCGCAAATATTCTGCGCAGAAAGGAATCATTACAGAACTTTGCATCTTCCAAACTAATTGACGAGTTGACCCGAAATGTCTCTTTTTCACGGCGGCGAATAAAGAACATTCTGCTGATTCTGGCCATTGCCTTTCTCTTTGTAGGTCTGGCACGTCCCCAGTACGGCAACAGATGGGTGGAGATCAGACGAAAGGGTATTGATATCCTGATCGGAGTTGATGTGTCAAAGTCCATGCTGGTTCAGGACATTTCTCCAAACAGGTTGGAACGGGCAAAACTTGCCATCAAAGACTTTGTCTCAAAACTCGAAGGTGACCGGGTCGGTCTGTTGCCATTTGCCGGGACTGCCTTTCTCATGTGCCCTCTTACCACGGACTATGATGCATTCATCCGCTCTCTCGATGCCATGGACATCAACACCATCCCCAAAGGCGGCACCAACATCGGCAAGGCGATTCTTGAAGCGGAAAAAACCCTGGCAAATGAAGCCAACCATAAAATTTTTGTTCTGGTGACCGATGGTGAAGATTTAAGTGAAGCTGCACTTTCAGCGGCCAGGAAGGCCAAAGAAAACGGCATGACCATTTACACGATCGGCGTTGGCACCCCCGAAGGTGAGCTTATTCCCGCACCAGGGACTCAGGCAAAGGAATTCATCAAAAACCGTGCTGGAGAATTCGTCACCTCACGGCTTGATGAAAAAACCTTAACAAAAATAGCTGATATCACCGGTGGGCTCTATGCTCCGCTGGGAAATATGGGCCAGGGGTTTGATGCTATTTACCAACAGAAGCTCTCACTTGTTCCCAAGGAAGAGCATGCCCAGCGCAAAAGAAAAGTCCCCATTGAACAATTCCCCTGGCCTCTTGGCGTGGCAGCATTGCTGCTGGCCTCAGATTTTCTCATTACCGGCCGGAAAAACCGCTGGTCATTGCGGCTTCCCTTTATCAAAACCGCTGCCAGAAGAAAGAAACAGATGACCGGAACATTGACGATACTTCTCCTGGCCTTTGCCTGGACAACATCTGTTCGTGCATCAGAGGGTGAGCAACTTTTTGCCGCCGGTGAATATGCACAGGCAGACACATTTTACAGGAATTCTTTGAAGAAATCGCCCGACGACCCTGTACTCCACTTTAACCTTGGCGACACAGCCTATCGTACCGGTAAATACGAACAGGCTATTGCTGAATTTAATCAAGCATTGAAAACAAAGGATCTTACCCTGCAGGCAAAGAGTTATTTCAACCGGGGAAACGCCCAGTTTTTCCAGGGAAAGGCAGTACAAAAAACCGATCCTGAAAATACGGTGCAGCTCTGGCAGCAAGCCCTTAACTCATTTCAAGCTGTTCTTCAACTCACTCCAGATGATACCAAGGCTGCTCATAATCTTGATATCGTCAAAAATAAGCTGGAAAAACTCAAAAAACAGCAAAAAAAGAAGGAACAAAAACAAAAGAAGAACAAAAAGAATTCACAACAAAAGCAGGGGCAGAAAAAGAAGCAGAATTCTCAAAAGAAAAACAAAGACCAAAATAAACAAAACGAGAAAAACAAACCAGGGCAACCAGAAAACTCATCAGATAAAAATCCAGATAATACAAAACAACAGAATCCAGCCAAACCTGCTCCTGGCAGGCAGCAGCAGGATAAAACAAATGGCGGTAAAAAACCGCAGCCAGGAAACGAAAAAGATAAACGACCCGTTGACCAGATAAAAAAACAGGAAGCGCAGCGCAGGTTGCAGGGAAAAATGACCAAACAAGAGGCGAAAAATCTGCTGAACAGCTTAAAAAACGAGGAGAAAGAACTCAACTTTCTCCCCAGGGATATCAATCAGGACGCAGATGGAGCACAGGACTGGTAATGAAGAATTTTTTACGTAACAGCATGCATTCTTATTGTCGGACGGTATATCCGTTTGTGGCACTCCTGCTTCTGCTGATCATTACAGAATGGGCTTGCGCTGGTGATGTCAAGGTTTCAGCACAGCTTAACAGTGACTCTTTTCCTGTGGATGAGGCTGTCCTGTTAACCGTTACTGTTCAGGGAGCAAGCTCTGCCATACCACCCTCGCCAACAGGCACGGATCTGCAATTCACCTACCGGGGCCAGAGCAGCCAGATGCAATGGATAAACGGTAAAACATCAGCCACTATTTCATTTTCCTATATGGTGCAGGCGAATAAACCAGGCGACTACACAATAGAACCTGTGAAAGTCGTTGTTGAAGGGCATAAATACTTCTCAAATCCTCTCAGCTGTACAGTCTTACCGGCATCTGCCTCACGGGGTGCATCTGCGTCCGCCAGTCCACGTGGCTCACAGGGAGCCTCAAGCGGGCCTTCAACTCGTTTGCGCTCTGGAGATGCAGATAAAATTGGTTTTATGCGCATCTCCCCGGAACATGAAACACTCTATCCCGGGCAGCTCACCCATTTCACGGTTAAGGCACATTTCAGGCGTGGTCTGCGGGTAACTCTCAACTCCAATCCGAGTCTGCTGGGAAATAATTTTATTCTCCATTCTCTTGATGAAAAGCCGGTACAACAGGAAGAACTCATCAACGGGGAGCGCTACATTACCCTTACCTGGCATGGAACTCTATCTGCTGTTAAAGAGGGACAATTCCCCCTGGAATTTGAGCTTGATGCGAGCCTGCTTATGCGCGTTAACAGGCAGCGGAGCAGGGATCCTTTTGGTTCACTCTTTGGCAATGATCCTTTTTTCGATGATTTTTTTGGCCGTTATTCCAAACGGGAGGTCAAGCTGGCCAGTCCCAAAAAATCAATAACAGTCCAGCCGCTGCCAACGACGGACCGCCCAGCTGATTTTAAAGGAGCTATTGGCAGCTACAGTCTGGCAGTAGCGGCCTCTCCTCTTCAAGGAAGGGTTGGCGATCCCATTACCCTGAAAATGATCATCTCCGGCTCAGGAAATTTTGATCTGGTCCAGCCTCCGGAACTGACAGAGACAAAACACTGGAAAACGTACCCTCCAACTCATACCTATGATGAAGAAACTCCCGGTCAGGGGCAAAAACGGTTTGAACAGGCCATTGTACCTACGTCGCCGGACATAACAGAGATAGGGGCGATTCAGTTTTCGTATTTTGACCCTGAACTGAAAAAATATGTCTCCCTGCACAGTGATCCCCTGCCAATACAACTTGAGCAACAAACGAGCGGCTCATCCAGCCCGAAAAGCTTACCTGCAGCAGATCTACAACCGACCTCTTCACCCAATCGGGTCTCTGACAATAATCTTGCGCCTCTGCATACAAAACTTGGCAAACTGGTTAAAAAAATCACACCGCTTTATCAAAAAAACTGGTTCATTGCCCTTATCGCAGCGGCCTTTCTTATTATGCTGTCGGCATTTTATTTCTCTCTTCGCAGAAAACTACGGGAGAAAAACCCTCAACTTATTCTCCGAAAAAATCTTGAGCAAGCCCTGCTGCATCATTTTAAGACAATGCAGGAAGCCATTGACAGCTCCGACCAGAAGACTTTTATCAGCCATTGCCGACAGGCAATTCAGGAATACCTCGCCCTGCAATGGGGAGTGAACGCTCAAAGCATCACTCGTGCTGATCTGCAACAACGTCTTGGAGACGATGCCCTTCTGCAAAAAATATTTGCTCAACTTGACCAGGCAGGCTTCTCCGGAAGCACACTGGATCGACAGTCCATGACAAAACTTATGCGGGATACGCAAAAAGGGGTACGCTCCTCATGAAAAACATTCATCTTTATTTTCTCATATGTCTTGCCATGTGTTTTGCTGCTGCAACCTGTCAGGCTGATGAAATAAACGCGGCAGATCTTTTTAACACAGCAAATCAGGCTGCCATAAACGCAGAGTATGAGAAGGCAATCCCCATGTATCTGCGCATTGCAAAATCAAAGGGAGTATCCGCGCAACTCCTCTATAATCTTGCTTACAGCTACGCAAAAACAGGGCAGACCGGCAGAGCCGTGGCAAACTATGAGCGAGCCTTACGGCTTGATCCGGGGAATGAAGATATTCTGGCAAATCTTGAACAGGTCCGTAAAGATGCAGGCCTCTACAGAGACGACAGTCCAATCTATACTAGGCTGGCAGAGCTGCTTTGCGCAGATCAGTGGCTTATGCTTTCTGCCACATCTTTTCTGCTGCTTGCCATAACCCTTATTGCCGCCCAGACCGCAGTTTCTCTCCCGCCAACACTTCTCAAAGGTCTGAGCATCGGCTGCCTTGTAATAACACTCTTAACACTGCCACCAGCTCTATATCGCTATCAATCCTGGAACGACGGTGTCGTCACAGGAAATGACTCCAGGCTGCTTATTTCACCATTTACGGGAGCGGACCCAACAGGAGAAATCAAGGCGGGCAGGTTGATACGCATCAAACAAAGGCACGGAGATTTTGTCCTGGTGGAGGCGACAACAGGAAAAACCGGCTGGCTCAGACAAGACAGCATCATCTCTTTATCAGAGCTGACAGATCTTACGGCATCACCAAAGACTGACGAGAGCAGTTAACCTTCTTATATCACGAAAAAAATATGAATTTTAAACGCCTGCGGACAGCGCAGGAACTGGCTGGGGGACAGGGATTCGAACCCCGATAAGCGGAGTCAGAGTCCGCTGTCTTGCCATTAGACCATCCCCCAGTGAGTTGGAATGTGACAGGCAAAATAGAGATTTTCTCAGCCATTGTCAAGGGAAAACATTCATGGATGCCTCAGTCCTTCAAACAACGCTCTGCCCGGTGGAAAAAACATTGTCTATCTGATAACAACACCGGCGTAGCCAACAACCTGACTTGTATCACCACTCACTTCCCCTGAATC
>QNYF01000188.1 GCA_003978695.1 Desulfobulbus sp.
AAATTCGAGAATTTATTGCAAGCCAGGGATATGAAATCTCAGGTTATCACGAAGAAGTCTATCTGCGGGGACCGGGTCTGCCCTGGAACAGGCCGAAAAATTATTATACCATTATCCGATATCCGGTCCGGAAAAAAAGCCTGTAGGAAAAACCCACAAAAAAAAGGCAGCCAGAAATTTCCCTCTGGCTGCCTTACCGTAGTGGAGCCGATAACCAGACTTGAACTGGTGACCTACTGATTACGAATCAGCCGCTCTACCAAGCTGAGCTATATCGGCTTAACCGGATGTTCTTTCCGGATTGTTTCTGCCTGCTTATACCAGGATGTCAAAAACTTCTGACAGGAAATGCAAGAAGAGCAATTTGAGGTTTATTGATGTAGCAACTTTATGGTATGGTGTCAAGATTATGCAAGGTAAATTCATACTCCTGATATCTCTTCTGCTGATTGCCTCTACAGCGTCTGGCGCAGAAACTGAAACCCGAAGCTCTGCCCCCCCGCCACAACAGGAGAAAACTGCCTCTTTGCCTCATCAGGGCTGTACAGGCTGCCACAGTGACGTCAAACCAGACAGCAACCATACTCTTGCCTGCATAGATTGCCACAGGGGAAACAACAGCAGCTCGCAGCAAAAAACAGCACATAAAGGTATGATTGCAGCACCCGCAGCTCCCGCCAACATGGACGCCGCCTGCGGGCGATGCCACAAAGAGCGGGTTAACACGTGCCGGCTCTCACCCCACTTCACGCTGAAAAACGCAGTCAATACCGTTCGCCGTCACTTTGGTTTGCCGACTCTTGCCAGTCTTACACAGATACCCGAAGCTATGTACCCGCCGAGCAAAAAAGACCTTATAAACGATATGCTGCGCAGGCAATGTCTGCGTTGCCACGTCTATACTGCCGGGGATAACTACCCCTATGTACGAAGAGGAAAAGGATGCGCTGCCTGCCATATGCAATTCATTGAAGGAAAACTACAGAGTCATAATTTCAGCCGCCCATCAGAACACCAATGCCTCAGCTGCCATTACGGTAATCATGTGGGCAGTGATTTTGAGGGCAAATATGAACATGATTTCAACTGGGAATACCGGACGCCCTACACAACCAATTCTCCTTATATGCGGCCCTATGGCGTTGAACAGCACAACCTGGAACCGGACATCCACAAGCTCAAAGGACTCACCTGCATCGACTGCCATACGGGGAGTACATTATCAGGTGAAAAACTCCGCATTCAATGCACATCCTGTCACCTTGCGGGACAGGCCTCAGCTCTTCCGGACAATGTAGAGCAAGAGGATGGAGACTTTATACTAATTTCTGCCGGGAATTCCCAGAAACATCGTATTCCCCAACTTATCAATCCCGCTCATGAAAAATACCGGGGACAGGTCGCCTGCCAGGTCTGCCATGCCCAGTGGTCATTCAATGATCGGGCAACGCATCTGATGCTCAGTTACCTTGAAGACGTCGATCAATGGGAAAGGCTGACAGTCCAGTCGAATTCTGCCGTGGAAATGTTTCTTGAACATAATCTCTATGCCGATGAGGATGAACTCTCTCCTGCCATGATCGATTCCTTATCCGGCAGGCATAAACCAGGGATATGGTATATGGGCTTTACCCAGCGGCGCTGGGAGAATATACTCATTGATAAGGACAGCGATGGTGTTATCAAAGTTTTCCGGCCCCTGCTTGATCTCAGAATTTCTGCTGTTTCGGAAGACGAAGAAGTCCTCTTTGACAACCTCACCGGGACGGGCAATGGTCTTCTGCCCTATACACCCCACACTACAGGACCTGCCGGATTATTCTACGAGCAACGTTTTGTCCACCTTCTTCATAAGGCGCAAAACAAGACATCCCCTGGACAATAACCGCCCCAGCCCATGAAAAAGCTTTCATTCTCTCTTGTTATTCTCTGTATTCTCATTGCAGCAAGTGGCTGCAATCATATTCTTTCCGGAAGCACAAAAACAGTTATCCATCGCTCCCCTGGAAAAAAGAAACGTGCCACTCAACGCCCTTACGTTATAGGCCATCATACCTACTATCCGATTCCAACGGCTAACGGATACAATGAAAAGGGTATTGCCTCATGGTATGGAAAACCCTTTCACGGCCGCAAGACAGCCAACGGTGAGACCTATAACATGTATGGCCATACGGCAGCGCACAAGACTCTGCCCATGAATACCATGCTTCTTGTCAAAAATCTTTCCAACGGCAAATCCACTGTGGTACGGATCAACGACAGAGGCCCTTTTGTAAAGAATCGTATTATCGACCTCACCAGGACAGCCGCCGATGAACTGGATCTGCTCAGGCAGGGAACGGCAAAGGTTGAGATTATTGCTCTTGCTGAAGAGATACAGGAACAACAAGCCAAGAAGAGGCCGGTCGCCGTTGCCGGGATTACCACTAAAAAATCTCTGCCAGCCAAAAAAGCAGTTGCTGCGCCAAAACCCGTTGTTAAGCCGCCAGAGCAACCAAAAGAACTGGTCTATCAGGATTTTGACAGAGGAAATTTTTACATTCAGGTTGGCGCTTTTGAGCACAGAACCAATGCGAGAAAACTTGCAAAAAAATTTGCTGCCAAGGGAAAAGACGTTATTATTCAACAATTTCCGGCAGCAGGAATACGCTTATACCGGGTAATGGTGTACAGTGGAACATCTCTTAAGCAGGCACGAAGGGATGAAACATATCTTGAACATACCGGCTATCCAAACGCATTGGTTATAGCCCGGGATAAACACTCATAAATCCTGTTCAGGCTGCTTGTAGCAAGGACAGCACAGCAAATTTATGTCAGTACCGTTTATCTATATGACCCGACCAGCCTTAAACGCTCTGACTTTGCTTACAAAAGCATATATCTTGTCGTGGTCTTTGATGCCCGGGCTTTTTTCGACACCAGAGTTGACATCCACAGCATAAGGCTGCACGGCCTCAAGGGCTTCGGCAACATTATCCACGTCAAGACCACCTGCCAGAATACATGTCTTCTGCAGGTGGAGTTCTGCAATCAGCGACCAGTCAAAACACCGGCCCGTCCCGCCTATAACATCTTTCTGATATGTATCAAGCAAAAAGCCTTTAACATGTTCACTGTAAGAGCTCACGTCTTCGGCCTTGATTTTTTTTCCCACCCGCAAAGCCTTAATGACCTGACATGGGGCTGCAAACCGTGCCAGCCGTTCACAATATTTTGCTGACTCCTGCCCGTGTAACTGGGCGTAACCAAGCCGGCAATAACGAATAATTTCCTCGACTTCCTCTCGGTCCCGATCAACAAACACACCTACCGTATCAACAAAGGGCGGCAGCTCATCAATGATACGTTTTGCCTCCTCAGAGTCTATATTACGGGGGCTGTTTTCATAAAAAATAAAACCTAGCGCGTCAACACCCGCAGCGACAGCCGCAAGAGCATCTTCACGGTTTGTGGTGCCACACATTTTGATTCGTATTCGTGAGCTCATTACAAACGTAAAAAATGTTGCAGAGTTTCACCCTTTTTACTGCTGCGCATGAGGCTTTCGCCAATAAGGGCCGCCGTAATATCAGCGTCTTTTAACCTGAGCATGTCTGCACGGCTGGTAATACCGGATTCACTGACCACGGGAATATCGTCTGGAATATTCTTCTGCAGCCTGAAAGTTGTAGACAGATCTACAGAAAAATCATTCAGATTCCGATTATTAATTCCAATTAGCCGGCTGCCTGCCGAAAGGGTCTGTTCGAGTTCCTGCTCATTATGCACCTCAATGAGCACATCCATTCCTGCCTCTTCTGCCTGCAGACGTAATTCCTGCATCTGAGAAGTTTCGAGGATAGCGGCTATCAGCAAAACAGCGTCCGCTCCATATGCGGCAGCCTCCTCAATCTGGAGCGGATCAATGATAAACTCTTTGCGCAATACGGGGAGACTCACAGCCTTTCTGACCTGATAGATGTACTCTATCGAACCTTGAAAAAAATCCACGTCCGTCAACACAGACATGGCGTGAGCACCACCCTCCTGATAATTCATTGCTATCTGTACAGGATCAAAATCAGGAGAAATGACACCTTTTGAGGGAGATGCCTTTTTAGCCTCGGCAATTATGGCCACGCCAGGCGCGTCAACAAGGGCGGCCATAAACCCTCGCGGAGAATCAATTTCTCCATCCGGCTGGCGAATGCCACTCCTTTTGAGTGCCGCTACCTCTTCCCGCTTTCGCTCAACAATAACGTCTAAAATCATGACGAACAGGCACAGAAGTCGACAAGCTTTTCAAGTTTGGCAAGGGCTGCGCCAGAGGCAATAATTTCTTGTGCTCTTGCAACACCTGCCTGCAGATCATCTGCATAGCCTGCGGCCATTAAGGCAGCGCCAGCATTGAGCAGAACCATGTCACGTTTTGCGCCCGGTGCATTCTTCAGGACATTTCGCACCATTTCTGCTGATTCTTCAATAGTTTCTCCGCCTTTAATATCAGCAAGAGTTGCCCGGTCAAGCCCGACATCTTCAGGGGTCACAGTATAGACTTCTACCTTGCCGTCATGGGCGTCGGCAATATGCGAGGTCCCGGTGATGGTTATTTCATCCATGTTACCTTCACCCCAGACAACAAGGGTACGTTTCATGCCCAGCCTGAGTAAAACTTCAGCAACGGGCACGATTAACTCCCTGTCAAAGACTCCTGTCAACTGCACATTGGCTCCGGCCGGGTTTGTCATGGGACCAAGGATATTAAAAACTGTTCTGATCCCCATTTCACGACGTGGCCCAATGGCATATTTCATGGCTCCGTGCAACATTGGTGCAAATAAAAACCCGATTCCGGTCTGCCGCACGCATTCTGCAACTTTGCCTGCCGGCATGGAAAGATCAACCCCCAGACCTTCCAGCACATCCGCACTGCCGCAGGATGAAGAAATCGCCCGATTGCCATGCTTGGCTACAGGAATACCGGCACCGGCTACTACAAAGGCTGTTGTGGTGGAGACATTAAAGGTGCCGGAACCATCACCACCCGTACCGACAATATCCATGAGTAACTCACCGGATTCTGTGGCAACGCCTGTGTCGACAAAGGTGGCCTTTTCACGCATGACCCGAACAGCACCGGCTATTTCATCAAGAGTTTCACCCTTCATGCGAAGTGCCGTAATAAAAGAGCCTATCTGGGCATCTGTAGCATCTCCACTCATTATTTCCTGCATAACAGCGGTCATCTGCTGTTCATCAAGATCCTTTCCTGTCACCACAAGGGCAATAGCATCCTTAATCATTTTTCCTCCTCAAACTTCAGGATAACCGGGTAATTTTTCTCTTTGGCTGCTTATTTTCTCAGCAACTCCGGGTAATCAGGTCGAAGAAAGTTATGCAGCAGGGTAATTCCCACATCAGTCATAATCGACTCCGGATGAAACTGGACTCCCTCAACCATAAACTCTTTATGCCTCAATCCCATCAATTCTCCCTGGTCTGTATGGGCAGATGCCTCCAGGCAATCCGGCAGAGTTTCTTCTTCAACAACAAGGGAATGATAGCGCATGCCGTCAAAGGGATTATCAAGCCCGGTAAAAACACCTCGATTGTCATGGTGCATGGGACTGGTCTTCCCATGCATAACCCGGCCGGCCCGAATGACCTTGCCGCCGAACGCCTCACCTATTGACTGATGCCCCAGGCACACCCCGAGTACTGGTATTTTACCCGCAAATGTCCTGATGGCCTCTATGGAAATACCAGCTTCACTGGGAGTACACGGACCGGGTGAAACAAGCAGTCTGTCCGGTGACATTGCTGCTATTTCCTCAACAGTGATTTTATCATTTCGAAAGACCCGTATCTCAGGGGCCTGCCAACCTGCCGGAGCATCAGGGGGTGCAGTTGCGAGGGTTTGCACAATATTAAAGGTAAACGAATCGTAGTTATCAATAATGACAATCACAGCTAAAACCCCTGTTCAGCAAGTTCCACAGCCCGACGCAGTCCCCGGGCCTTGTTTATAGTTTCTTCATACTCTTTGGCCGGATCTGAATCTGCAACAATCCCAGCCCCGGCCTGAATGTAGAGATCCGAACCTTTCATGACAAAAGTGCGGATCGTTATACAAAAATCCATATTACCTGAAAAACCAAAATATCCCACGGCCCCGGCATAAGGCCCCCGGGCGGCCACTTCAAGCTCATCAATGACTTCCATTGCCCTGATTTTTGCAGCCCCACTGACAGTACCTGCCGGAAAACAAGCATTTAACACGTCAAATTGATCTTTTCCCGCAGCAAGTTTCCCATGCACGCCCGAGACAATATGCATCACATGACTGTACCGCTCAATAACCAGAAGATCACTCACCTTCACGCTGCCGCTCTCTGCCACCCGGCCAACGTCATTCCGGCCTAGATCAACAAGCATTAAATGCTCAGCCCGTTCCTTGGGGTCAGCGAGAAGGTCTTTTTCAAGAGCCTGATCAGCTGCCTCACTGGTCCCTCTCTTGCGGGTACCGGCAATCGGGCGCAACTCTATATCCCCCTCTTCAAGACGGACAAGAATTTCCGGTGAAGAACCAATCAGGATAATATCCCCTAGACGCAGGAAAAAAAGATAGGGACTTGGATTAATATGGCGTAGAGCACGGTAGAGATAAAAGGGATCAAGATCAGTGGTACTGTGAAAACGCTGGGATAAAACAACCTGTATGATATCACCCGACAGGATATACTCTTTGGCCCGCTCAACCATTGCGGAAAAACCTTCCTCATCCATGTTGGAGCTGAACTCATGGGGCATACACCCCTTACTGCCGACTTCCAGCGTCTCAGGAACCGGCTGGCGAATTTTTTCTATAACCGCTTCAATACGGGAACAGCCATCCAGATACAATGCCTCCGGTTCATCCCCGGAACCTGCGACAACATTACAGACAACAGTAAGGGTCTGATTGACAGCGTCATGAATCAAAACAAGCCGGGGAACGATAAAGGAAGAGTCCGGCATGTCAAGATGCTCATGGGAGTCCGGGATATCCTCAATAAAACGAATCATGTCATACCCGAGAAAACCGACAGCACCACCATAAAAACGTGGAAGCCCGGGAGCTGTGCTGGCATTAAATGCAGCAAGCAGTTCCCGTAACTCGCTCAGCGGATTTACCTGGTCTCGTGTCTCTGGCGTTGAAAATTGTTGGCCGGATAGAATAACCTGATCAGCCCTGGATTCAAAAGTCAATAAAGGGTCCAGGCCGATAAAAGAGTATCTTCCCCACTTTTCGCCCCCTTCCATGGATTCAAACAAAAAGGCATGCTCCTCCTGACCAGCTACTTTCGCAAAAACTGTCAGAGGAGTATCAAGATCGGCGACAACTGTACGGTGAATCGGGACAAGGCCTGCCCCTTCAATCATACCGGCAAATGTTTCCTGATCGGGAAAATACATACTCTTCACCTGGGATAAAAACCAAAAAAAGCCATGGAAGCAACCGCTTCCATGGCTTATAAACCTTCAATTCTCTTCTGCAGGATATGCAGTAATCAGCTCAGCCAAGGGGCAGCATACGATTAACCCTTTTGGTCAACCGTGAAATTTTACGAGATGCTGTTTTGCTGTGAACAGTTCCTTTGCTTGCTGTCTTCTGAATAATCGGTACAGCTGTTTTCAAGGCTTCCTGAGCCTGATCTTCGGCACCTGCGAGGAGTGCTTCTTCGACTTTACGAACTGCACTTTTCATTCTGGATTTCATTATCCGGTTACGAAGACGACGTACTTTTGACTGGCGATCTCTTTTCATCGCCGACTTATGATTAGCCATGTAAAAAACTCCTTATGCTATCCTGTAGCTGAAATATTTATTTTGAATCATGTCGTATAACTAACTCCAAGGCTCTTGTCAAGAATATTTACTGAGAATTGGCTGCCGGTTATCGTTATTCATCCTTAACAGCGCCAGCCAGATTAACCCCCTTGGCATCTGTAAAATCTGCAGAATCGATCAATGCTCCCTCAAAACGAGCTCCTGTAAGATCCGCACCGGAAAAATCAGCCAGGTAAAGATCCGCATCACGCAAATCAGCCTCCTGCAAATTCGCGCCACTGAGCTGTGCGCCTTTAAGATTGGCCCCATCAAAATCAACACCAGCAAGATTGGCCCCCTGGAGATTAACCCGTTCAAGATCAACTTTTTCAAGATTTTTACCGGATAAATCAACACCCGCCAAATCGCACCCCACGCAACGCTCATCATCAAAGAGTCTGTCCAGAATTTTCTGCTTATTCTCTAATGCCTGAGCAGGAGTTTCAACCCCATAGACCAGGGCACCTGCCTGCTTAACCTCTGCTGCTGGTTTTTTCTCTACAGCCTCTTCTGCTGGTGATTCTGCCACCTTGGCAACAGGCTGAGCCTCCTCGGTCACTGTTTTCTGGTCTGCTTCTGCCTGTACAGGTACAGTATCCGCGGAAACAGTTTTCGTTACAGACTCCTTCATCTGAGGGACAGCGCTTTCCTGAACCGGAACGTTTTTCTTTACCTCTGCGACCTCAGGTTCTGTAGCTGGGCCTTCAATCTGTTCAATCATTTTTCTGACACCGGAATCCTCAGCAAGATTGTCTTTTCCTGTCTGCCCGGCAGACACGACTTTTGCAGGAGAACCCTCCACTTCGGCAAGTCGTTTTTTGCTCTCCTGCTGAACGGCTTTATTTGTCTTGTCGCCACGTTTAAAAAACGACGTAACAGAACTCCAGAGACCACCAGCTTCGCTTTTTTCCTGTTCAACAGCTTGAACTGACTTACCAGTATCGACCACTGGCTGTGTTTCCTCAACGGACGAAGCTGTACTCTTTGCAACATGAACAACAGCGTCTGCCATGGGCACCGGGGTTTTCGGTTGGGCTGTAGACACGGCGACCGGTGCTGATCTCTTTGTTGACGTTGTCACAGCCCTGCCTGCATCGCCCTGGGAATCAACGGCATCTTTGGAGAAAAAAGAGGTTACAGTTCCCCAAAAGCCACTTTTATCATCTGGTTCAACCATTGATCTCTTTTCATCAGAAC
>QNYF01000033.1 GCA_003978695.1 Desulfobulbus sp.
TTGAGCTTTTTCTTGATTCCAAGGCTGTTACAAGTGCAACACAGCGACTGGCAGAAGCGGAAACCAAAGACAAGCAACCCATTATCGGCCTCAACCCGGGAGCCGCTTACGGCCCTGCCAAATGCTGGCCAGCGCGTAAATATGGACAACTGGCAAAATATCTCATTGAGAAAACCGGAGCGCTTGTCCTGGTTTTCGGCACCGAGGCAGATAAAAAAGCTGCCGCGGAAATATCTGTTGCCACTGGTGGCAATGTCCTGGATCTCACAGGGGACACCACCCTTGCCGAGGCGCTGGCTCTCATTGACCGTTGTCATGTTTTTGTCACCAACGACTCAGGACTTATGCATGTAGCTGCTGCCCTGGGCACGCCACTTGTGGCGATTTTTGGTTCAACAGATCATATTGCAACCGGGCCATACAGCGAGCAGGCCATTGTCATTCGCAAACCACTGGCCTGCAGTCCGTGTATGAAAACCCATTGCCCTGAAAAGCATTTTAAGTGCATGGAAAATATCAGCATGAATGAAGTCGCAGAGGCATCCCTTTCTTTTTTAGGCAAACAATGAGTAAAAAAGCCGCAGTATTTCTTGACCGTGATGGCACTATCAACGAGCAGATGGGGTATATTAACCATATAAGCAGGTTTATTCTTCTGCCCGGGGTGGGCAAAGCCATTAGCCGGCTGAATGACCAGAACATTCCGGTGGTCGTGGTAACCAATCAGTCAGGGCTTGCCCGGGGGTATTTTCCCCCCTCTCTGCTTGAAGATGTAAACAAGCAAATGACACAGGAGCTGGCAGAAGACGGCGCACATATTGACGGGCTTTATATCTGCCCCCATCATCCTGAAGCCAAACAGGAAGAGTATCGAAAAAAATGCACGTGTAGAAAACCTCAAACAGGGTTGCTCGAACAGGCGGCGGAAGAGCTGGGGCTTGACCTTGAACGCTCATTTATGGTTGGCGACCGTTGGTCTGATCTGAAATGCGGCGCGGCAGCTGGTGCAAGCTCTGTTTTAGTGCTTACCGGATATGGCAGGGGGGATCAAAAATATATTGGACCCGGCCAGCAGATTCAGCCAGCCTTTGTGGCTGATGATTTACATGCGGCCGTTGACTGGATACTGTCCAGGATAGATTAAGAGTATCCTGTCGAGCAACCCCTCATTGGGTATGAACTGCTCACACCTGCTTCAGATTTGTGCAAACAGGTCGGTGAGTTTTAAGCCCGCATACGAGGAATCCAGATCGAATAATGACGGAGTATCAGCAAACAGATACCCCTATTTTTTGCTTTTTGCTATCTGCTGAAGATACCAGCTATAGGTATCCTGCAGGCCTTTTGTAAACGTAATTTTCGGCTTCCAGCCCATGGCATTGATGCGGGAGGTGTCCAGGAGTTTTTTGGGTGTCCCGTCAGGATAGGTCTTGTCAAACAGGGTTTCTCCTGAAAACCCGACTACCCGTTGTATAATCCCGGCGGTCTTCCTGATTGTCTGGTCCTGTCCCGTGCCAATGTTTATGAGCTGGTCCTCCGGATTACGGGTACTCATATTCATGAGATGGACGCAGGCCGAAGCCATATCCTCCACATGGAGAAATTCCCGGTATGCGTTGCCGCTTCCCCAGAGAACTACCCGCGGTTCATGCCCGTGCTGCAGATGTGATCTGTCCGGGGCAAGCCCAATATCACGGGCAGTGGCCTCTGGTATTATGCCAAAGGCTTTTTCATCATCCAGGATTGCCTGCAGGTTTTCTTGAGCTGCCATTTGGCCGAGATGATATTTGCGGAGCATGGCGGGGATAACGTGAGAATTCTCCAGATGAAAGTTGTCGTCCGGCCCATAAAGGTTAGTTGGCATCACTGAAAAATAACGGGTTCCATACTGTCGGTTAAAAGCTTTACACATGGTAATCCCGGCAATTTTTGCAATGGCATAAGGCGTGTTTGTTGGTTCAAGAGGGCCGGTGAGTAGATATTCTTCCTTCAGAGGCTGTGGCGCGTTTTTGGGATAAATACATGAGCTGCCCAGAAAGAGTAAATCCTGTATACCCGCCCGAAAGGATTCGGTTATGACATTGGTCTGGATCTGCAGGTTGGTGGCGATAAAATCTGCGGGATAGGTATTGTTTGCGTGTATGCCGCCCACTTTTGCTGCGGCCAGTACCACAATGTCAATTTTTTCATTTTGAAGAAACAGTCGCACATCCTGCTGATTGGTCAGGTCAAGGTGGGAATGCGTTCTGGTCAGTATATTGACAAATCCTGCCTGCCGCAGTGACCGGACAAGAGCCGTTCCCACCATACCCCGGTGTCCGGCAACAAAAATTCGGGAAGAAGATGATAGCATGAGTCTCGGGAATTCTAGTCGTTACTCGTTATAATCAAGCGTTTTGTAGCCCTGTTTTCTGCACAGTTCGTCCCGCTTGGCTTCCTGAAGATCAAAACAGGTCATCTCCGAGACAAGTTCTTTAAAACTTATCAGAGGTTTCCAGCCTAAGATGCTTTCTGCCTTGGAGGAATCGCCTAAAAGGGTTTGAACTTCTGTCGGTCTGAAATAACGGGGGTCAACCCGGACAATAATTTGCCCTGATGCAAGGTGTGCGGGCAAACTCAGCTCAAGTTCCCTGAACTTTTGAGTATCTATCTGGTCGATTTTTGCCGTTTCGTCAAGACCTGTACCTTCCCAGAGGAGAGTAATACCGAGTTCTGCGGCAGCATAGTTGACAAAATCCCGTACAGAGTGTTGTTCACCTGTCGCAATGGCAAAATCGTCAGGTTTATCCTGTTGGAGCATAAGCCATTGCATATGCACGTAGTCACGGGCATGACCCCAATCGCGTTTTGCATCAAGATTACCTAGATACACACAGTCCTGAAGGCCAAGAACGATTCGGGCCAGGGCCCGGGTGATCTTTCGGGTAACAAAAGTTTCACCACGCAGGGGAGACTCATGATTAAAGAGGATACCATTGCAGGCATACATATTGTACGCTTCCCGGTAGTTGACAACAATCCAATACGAATAGAGTTTGGCAACCGCATAAGGTGAGCGGGGATAAAAGGGTGTATTCTCGTTTTGAGGACTTTCACGAACCTTGCCAAAAAGCTCGGATGTGGATGCCTGGTAAAACTTTGTTTTCCGGGAAAGACCAAGAATGCGGATAGCCTCAAGCAGTCGCAGGGTGCCCAGTGCGTCTGAATTGGCCGTATACTCGGGCTCTTCGAAGGAAACAGCAACATGGGACTGGGCTGCAAGATTGTACAGTTCGTCAGGTTGAACTTTTTCGATAATATGGATAAGGCTTGAGGAGTCGGTCAGATCGCCGTGGTGAAGGAAAAAGCGTTTGTTCTCTTCATGGGGATCCTGGTAAAGATGGTCAATCCGGGCCGTGTTAAACATGGAAGTACGCCGCTTTATACCATGAACCTCATACCCTTTTTTGAGGAGAAATTCAGCAAGATATGCTCCGTCCTGGCCGGTAACCCCGGTAATGAGTGCTTTTTTCATTGATATGCAGCCGGGATATAACCAGCTCCTTTTGTGTTTGAGGATATATTTTTACAGAACCCGATGACCTGTCTCCCTGGTCGAGTATCCGCCTTTATTTTCAACTGTCTGTTTGAATGCGTCAGAATTTATAATTGCGAGGAGTTGTTGTATTGAGGGTAACTCCAGAAACTCAGTGGGAATTATCAGGTCATAGCGCTCCTCGGTTACCGGAATAAAATCAAGTTGTAATGCCTGCGCAGCGGCAAGTATGCCAAGTCCTGCGTCAACTTTACCTGATAACACCGAAACAGCAACAGCCATATGGGTATACTCATCTGTATCGTAGCCGCAAATTTCATCAGGATCAAGACCAGACGTTGTGAGTTCATGGTCGAGTAACACTCTTGTACCTGAGCCTGCCTGTCGGTTGATGAAACGGATATCATCCCGGATAAGATCCTGTATGGAATGAATATTTTTGGGGTTATCGGCCTGCACCATAAACCCCTGTTGCCTGTGAACAAGTGTAATAAGGGCGACGTCTTTATCCTGCAGATACCTGTTGATGTAAGATAAATTATACTCTCCAGTATCCGGATCGAGCAGGTGGGAGCCGGCAATATGGGTCATATTATCCCGAATTGCCAGGATGCCGCCAAGAGATCCCACATGGGTTGAAGCAAGTGGAAATGGGCTTGATTGCTTGAGGAAATCGTGGATAATATCCAGGCAGAGATCATGACTGCCGGTGCAGAGAATTGTATTTTCAATCTGCTTGCGGGGGCGCAGCAACTCAAGATTTACACTGCTGCGTCGTGTTTCGCCCTCTGATGCTGCCGGAATGCGCAGAATGGAGTTTGCCCGGGTCAGTGTTGTGATGGCACCGGCTCCTTTTTTAAGAGGTACCGTTACAAGATGTTTGCCTATTTTACCTGTTATCATGCGCCGGAATTCTTCAATACCACCTTTTGATGGAAGATCACGGGCGAGAAGGGCGGTTGCGGTATCAGGTGTTTCTACCTCAAGGCCCTGCATGTGACGAAGCAGGGGAACAACAAACTGTTCAAAGGAAATAATTGCTGACACAGGATATCCGGGACTGCCAATGACCGGTTTACCGGCAATTTCTCCAAGTATTGTCGGCTTGCCGGGCATGATGGTCACTCCATGCACCATGACTTCGCCCAATTCACTTATGATTTCAGCCGTGTAGTCGGCACTGCCGGCAGATGATCCCGCATTGATAACCACAACATCAGCCTGTGATTGAACAGATTGCTCCAGATGCTTTTTGATAGTGGTGTAATCATCGGCAATGATTGGGGTGACTGTAACCTCGGCACCTGCTTCTCGGGCAAGAGCTGCCAGAACCGCCGAGTTTGATTCAATGGTTTTTCCCGGAGGAATCGAGTCTGTCTCCCGAAGATCAACGAGTTCAGTTCCTGTTGGAATAATCGTTATGCGCGGTTTTTTTCGGACCTCGATCTCAAGGCATCCCGCCGTGAGTAACGCTGCCACATCCGGCGGGGTGAGGTGGTGGTTCGAGGGAAAGAGCAGTTCTGTGGCAACTATATCCTCACCGACCTTGCGCACGTTCTGCCAGGGATAGACCGGAGCACGGATAATGCCTGTGGTGTTATCGTCAGAGAGCAGAACATGTTCAATCATGATGACAGCATCATATTGGTCCGGCAGCGGATGGCCGGTGTTAATAAATGCGGCCTGCTTGTTAGCAATATTCAGAGTTATCGGTGAGTCATCAGATGCGCCATAGGTCTGCGCAGCCCTGACAGCCAGGCCGTCCATTGCCGAGGCATGAAAAGAGGGAGAGGAAAGTTGTGCAGTGACCGGATTGGCACTTACCCGCCCGGCAGAATCATGGCTGGCTATTGTTTCTACACCAGTCTTAAGGTGTGAAAATTTCTCTGAAAAAATTATGCGGGCCTCTGGTAACGACCGCATGTTGAGATAGATTTTTCGTTTCATGAGTATTTCAATGTATCAGAAAATCTGTGCTTGGGGGGCACAGGGAAAACATATTCAATGCTGGACAGGAAAAAGGAGAACTTTCCCTGTCTCGCCCTTGTCCAGCCCTTCACAATCACGGTTAATGACCAGCAGCCCGTCAGCCTTGACCAGGGGGGAGAGCAGACCGGATTTCCCGTAAATCGGCAAGGCAACCGGCAGGTTGTTATCATTTTTCCACAGGAGCTGAACCCGGACATATTCTTCACGACCGATGGCTGAGGGGATCTGTTCGCCAGTTGTTACCGTCAGGGGCAGCAGGTTCAGGGGAGCATCCATGCCGCCCAGCTTCAGGAGCAGGGGGCGGACAAGGAGATAAAAAACGACCATTGCCGATGCTACATGGCCGGGCAATCCGAACAAGGCCTTGTTGCCGATACGGGCAAGAATGGTGGGTTTGCCCGGGCGGATGGCAACTCCATGGGCCAGCAATTCCGAGTTTTTCAGTTTTTCGAGAACTTTGAGGGTAAAATCACGTTTTCCAACCGAGCTGCCACCGGAGAGCAGAATCATGTCAGCCCCGTTAAGTGTCTTTTCACAGGTGGCAAACATGGTGTCAAAGTCGTCGCCAATTATGCCGATTGTGCTGGCAATACAGCCGCTTTCTTCGACAAGAGCGGCAAGCGTTGTTGAGTTGATGTCCCGGATCTGGCCGGGGCCGGGCTGCTCTTCCGGAGGAACAAGTTCATCTCCTGTGGAGAGAATCGCAACAACCGGACGCCTGTGTACAGTAACAGATGTGATACCAAGCCCCGCCAGAACGCCCATATCCTGCGGTCGAAGTTTTCTTCCCCGGGGAAGAACCTGCTGGCCGCTTGTCGTGTCTTCCCCAGCCCGGATAACATTTTCTCCAGGAGCTACCGGTTTAAAAAGTTCAACAGTCTGTTTGTCAAGAAGGTGCGAATATTCAATCATGACTACAGCATCAGCCCTGGCCGCAAGCTCGCCTCCTGTCCAGATTCTGCAGGTCTGTCCGGGGTTTAGCGAAATTGCCTGACCGGACGTGCCCATGGAGATTTCCCCGATAATCTCAAGCATTGCAGGCTCAGATTCGCTGCAGCCAAAAGTATCTCTTGCCCGCACGGCAAAGCCGTCCATGGTTGATCTGGAAAAAGGTGGCAGTTCCTCAGGAGCTGTGATCTCTTGAGCCAGAATTCGGCCAAGTCCATTAACCAGGTCAACTTCTTCAGTGTCAAGAGTGGTAAAGCTATCAAATAATTCAAGAAAATCTTTAGAGCTGATAAGTTGAAAAAATCCTTTCACTGGTGTTTATCCCGTGAGCAGTTTAGTATTTTCTGGTGGCGATCAACACGCCGGCAATGGCCATAACAGATCCTGCTGTCCTGTTAAGGTTGCGCAGTGCAGTCGATCCTGTAAAGAGATCTCGTGTGCGACCGGCAGCAAAACTGTAGCCGCAGAGTACGGTGGCCAGTACTGTAGTAACAAGAGCCGAAATTATTACAATATCCCGGGTTTCAAGAGTTTCAAGGTGTACAAAAGTGGGCAGAAAACCGCAGTAAAAAATAATAACTTTCGGATTGGACAGGGTTATGAGCAGGCCGGTCAGGAAATTTTTTCCCGGTGTCACCGGTTGAAGATTTTTCTGGATATTGATGGTCGGATCAGAACGCCAGATTTTTATGCCAAGAATGATGAGGTAAGCACCGCCCAGCAGTTTAACCGCCATGAACACCTCTCCCATGGCCTGAGCAATAAATGACAGGCCAAAAATCGCAAAGAGCAGATAACAGATATCGCCAAGAATTATGCCGCAGATCAGCGGTAGAGTCTTTTTAAAACCTGATGTCAGTGAACGGGCCACGGTTGCAAACACTCCCGGACCGGGAGAGGCCGCCAGGATGAGCATTGCCATGCTGAAGCCGAGAATTGAAGGTAGACTCATGACAAATAAGTGCAGTCCAGCTTAATTGCTCTCACGAACATGCGTAAAATACAGTAAGAGCTGCTCTCAGTCGCGATATGTACGATTAATTCGCAGCTGTAGTCCATCCTGCATATTCCTCGAAGTGGTTGTGGCGACTTTGCCGCCTTAGTTTTTTAAACTGTTGATAGGGGCCGGAATTCTGCCGCCAAAGCCGATAAATCTGCTTGATTTACCTATGTTTCTCACAGGCAGTATCGCAGACTCACCAAAAAGGCCGCCAAACGAAACAAAATCCCCGGCTTCTTTTGCGGGAACAGGAATTATCCGGGCAGCCGTTGTTTTATGATTAATCATGCCGATGGCCATTTCATCAGCCATAATAGCTGATAAGGTGGCAGCATCTACAGATCCGGGTACGGCAACCATATCAAGGCCCACCGAACAGACCGCAGTCATGGCCTCAAGTTTTTCAAGCGGCAGAGAGTTATTTTCAACAGCTTTTGCAAGCTCCGCGTCTTCACAGACCGGAATAAATGCTCCGGATAAGCCTCCGGCACTCTGGCTGGCAAAGGTGCCGCCTTTTTTAACCGCATCATTGAGCATGGCAACAATTGCTGTTGATCCGGGAGCACCGATATCGTCAACACCAAGAATTTTCAGGATCTCTCCGACTGAATCACCGACTTTAGGGGTCGGGGCAAGGGAAACATCAACAATGCCAAAAGGAATATTGAGTTCGGCAGCGACTCGTCGGCCAATGAGTTCTCCGCAGCGGGTTACCCGGAAAGCGGTCTGTTTTATCTCTTCAGCCAGATCGTGTAGACCCGGATTATCACCCTGGTTCAGTCTTCTCTCAAGAGCCCGGGCAACAACCCCCGGTCCTGAAACACCGACATTGATAACGACCTCATGCTGTCCCACACCGTGAATTGCCCCCGCCATAAAGGGATTGGCCTCTGGCTGGTTGGTAAAAACAACCAGCTTGGCAGCCGCAAAACCGCCTGTGTCAGCAGATCTTTCAGCCAGATCCTTAATGGTTTGGCCAAGCATTGCCAGGGCGTCCATGTTGATGCCGTATTTTGAAGAGCCAACGTTTACTGAGCCGCAGACTTTGCCGGTAACGGACAAGGCCTCGGGTATGGCCAGAATAAGTTCACGTGCGGCGTTGCTCATGCCATTTTCAACATTTGCTGAAAAACCACCCAGAAAATCAATACCAACAGTGGTTGCAGCGTCATCAAGTGCCCTGGCAAGCTGAACAAATTCGTGTTGTGTGCATCCAGCTCCTACACTTGCCATGGGGGTAACAGCTATTCGTTTGTTAACGACCGGAATGCCATATTTATGGCTGATATGATCACAGGTTGCTACCAGTTGACTGGCTGAGCGGCATATTTTTTTACGAATATTGCTGCAGGTCTCCTGAATATCACTGCTGCGGCAATCGAGTAAATCTATACCCATGGTCACTGCACGGACATCAAGATTCTCTTTTTGAATCATGTCCACGGTGTTGAGAATCTGGTCTGAACGTATCATGGCTGTTTTATGGATAAAGAATAAAAGAATCAGA
>QNYF01000234.1 GCA_003978695.1 Desulfobulbus sp.
ACGCATGGCAAAAAGCGTGCGCCTGTGCACAGGTTTCAAGCCATCACGGACATCAGGCAGGGCTCGGCCTACAATAACGGACATTGCGTAGTCAAGATATGACTTGCGCAGCTCCTTTTCTATGGAGATTGAGGGATGTTGTGGCTCGTTATTTTCTATTTCTGTTGTCATATTCTCTTGTTTTCCTTCGTTAGGTGTAACTCTTCAGGCTGGTGCTGGAAACCTGTAAACCACTGGCCTGTAACCGTTCAAGAATGCCTCAGGTTTTTTCATTTAAGGCGGTGAAGCGTACCGGTGCTACTTGAGCGGGCTTAAATGGACAAAAATAAGATGCTCCTGAAGCAGTTACCGTTGTGTTACTGTGATTCAAACGAATATCGGTATTTACGTGTACGTTCCAGTATCAGACGTCAAGCTCTGATACTTCAAGAGCATGATTCTGGATAAACTCACGTCTTGGCTCCACCTTGTCACCCATAAGCGTCACAAAAAGATCATCAGCCGCCTCTACGTCTTCAATTTTTACCTGCAAAAGAGTTCTGTTTTCAGGATTCATAGTGGTATCCCAGAGTTGTTCAGGATTCATCTCGCCAAGACCTTTGTACCGCTGCAGGTGACTGCCTTTGAATGTTTCTTCCCGAACCATTCTGATAACATCGTGCCAGTTTGGGGCTTCAAATTCTTTTTCCTGACCAGAGCTGGCAGAAGTTTTGATAATGGTAAAACTACCTGAAAGATACTCTTTGATTTCCCCGAACAACTCAATTGCATGTCGGTATTCAGGGATGAGCGGGATGTTGGGACCAACTGTTGTCCTGGTGTGTGCCTGACCGCGAAAGGCAACGTCGACTTCGTAACAACTTGGCCGCCAGCGGCAGACACGAATGTTTCCGGCAACGGGATCAAGGGGTTCAAGTTGTTTCAGGATATTTTCAAGAAAACTCTCCTCCTGGAACTGATCCGCGGAATGCACATCGTTTTCCAGCAGAAAAACAGCCAGTTTTTCCTGGATATTCATTCGTTCGAGAAAACCGTTAATTCTCTCAAACATGGTGAGCTTTCTAAGCAGATCAACCATGGATTCACCGGAGATTTCTTCGCCGTTTTCCATCCGGATGCGTATAAACTGTGACGCCTGATCATAAAGGTAGTCATTTAAGGCATCATCATCGATAAAGTACCGTTCTTTCTTACCCCGTCCCAATCTATACAGCGGGGGCTGGCCGATATAAATATACCCCTTTTCCACAAGGGGCAGCATCTGCCGGTAAAAAAAGGTGAGCAAAAGCGTGCGGATATGGGCACCGTCAACGTCAGCATCGGTCATGATGATAATTTTATGATAGCGGAGTTTTTCTTCGTCAAACTCATCCCGGCCAATGCCGGTTCCCAGTGAGGCGATCAACTGTTTGATCTCTTCGGAGCCGAGAATTTTATCAAAACGGGCTTTTTCAACATTCATTATCTTCCCGCGCAGGGGCAGAATTGCCTGCACAGAACGATCCCGCCCCTGCTTGGCAGAGCCGCCCGCTGAGTCACCCTCCACAATGAAAAGTTCTCGCTCTTCAGGTTTTTTTGACTGGCACTCGGCAAGTTTACCCGCCATCATGACAGACAGGCCTCCTTTTTTACGCGAAAGCTCACGGGCCCTTCTGGCCGCGTCACGGGCACGGGCAGCCTCTACAGCTTTACTCAGAATCCGCTTGGCCACCTGGGGGTTCTGTTCAAGATAGATACCGAGTTTCTCGTTACAGATTGAAGAAACAATGGATTTAACTTCTGAATTACCAAGTTTTGTCTTGGTCTGCCCTTCAAATTGCGGATTGGGTACCCGAACAGAAACAACAGCTGTCAAGCCTTCCCTGACATCATCCCCGCCCATCTTTGCTTTTAAATTCTTCGGCACAACATCATCTGTTGCGTACCTGTTGATACATTTTGTTAAAGCCGCCCTGAAACCGGCAACATGGGAGCCGCCTTCACGGGTATTGATATTGTTAACAAAAGAAAAAAGCCGCTCTGAGTATCCATCAAAATACTGAAATGACAACTCCACCTGTACCTGATCCTTTTCCCCTTCAATAAAAACGGGTTCAGGATGAATCGCTGTTCGTTTCCGGTTTAAATACTCCACATAAGATACAATGCCACCTTCATAGTGAAATTTATCCTCAGCGCCACTACGTTCATCCTTGAGATAAATACGAACCCCTCTGTTTAAAAAGGCAAGTTCACGCAGTCGGTTACGAACAATTTCGTATTTAAACCGTGTTGTTTCGGTAAAAATTGACGGATCCGGCAAAAAGACAATTGTTGTTCCAGTCTGTTCACTACTGCCGATAACTTCAAGTTCACCTGTTTTCTGACCACAGGCGTAGGTTTGTTTATACACCTTGCCGTTACGTTTTATTTCAGCAGAAGCTCTTGTGCTCAACGCATTAACAACAGAAACCCCCACACCATGTAGTCCACCGGAGACCTTATATGAAGAGTGGTCAAACTTGCCTCCGGCATGCAGGGTTGTCATGACAAGCTCAAGTGCTGTCATGTCTTCAGTGGGGTGTTTATCAACAGGGATGCCACGCCCGTTATCTTCAACAGAGACAGAGCCGTCCTCGTTAATACAGACCTTTATTCTGTCGCAATGACCGGCAAGTGCCTCGTCGATTGAGTTATCAACCACCTCGTAAATAAGGTGGTGCAAGCCTTCCTCGGCTGTATTGCCAATATACATAGCAGGGCGTTTACGCACCGCCTCGAGCCCATCAAGGACCTTGATCTGTTCCGCTCCATAGGATGAATTATTCTGATCGCTCACTTATCTTCCTTTTTTAATACAATTAATAAGACCTAACTCTTTTAAATAACTTTAGTATTTGTTACATAACCCATAAAATAGAATCAAGAGTTTGCAACGTTATCCCTGTTTTTCTTTTTCTTTCCAGAATCCCCAACCTTTCCTTTTTTTCAGTTACAGAAAAAGCTATTATATTATACCATATTTACAGTGATGTTGGTGCATAAAAAAAAGGTTATTTTTTTATGCAATTTTATAAAGATACAGCTTATTTTAATAGTCGGAAAATCTCATGAATTATTTAGAGTCGATGTCTTTGCTTTTTACCTCTCTCTGGTAAGAAGAAAAAGGCATTTTACACGAAAAACCAGTGACCTCTTTTAAAGGTAACAGCAGAAAATTTTTTATTTTTACTTTTCAAAAAATCATAATCCATTGTATCAACATTTATGGGGCTTGCATTACGGTCGTTCACCAATCATTTTACATTGACTTGTTTCATTGAATAAACTACTGAAGACACTGCTTATTTTTTTTGTTTTTTCTGTTTTTGCACTGCTTATAGCCATCGGTGGAATAAACACTGCCCTGAAAAATGAAAAAGTGAGGAGCAATTTACTTCAAACCGTTGCTTCAACCCTGCACGGCGAACTGTATACAGACCAACTCGCTATATATTTTAGTAAAAAGAGCATCAATATAACAAGCAGCGATCTTAAAGGATCATTATTTGATAACGCTCTTTCAATCAACCTTCCAGAGACAACAATCAAGATCAGCTATGGAAAACTGTTGCAGGGATCCTTATTCCCCTCAACGTTAATTACCACCTCGCCACAGATAAGCTATGTGTCGAAAAATGCTGAAGAACAAGAAAAAGCACCCTTGAACTGGGGAAGGGAATTCAATGCCCTGCTCAAAAAAATGGCTGGGAAGGGAACTTTTATTCAGATTCATAACGGCATTATACAGCTTAACAATACGACACTTTCAAATCTTGAAGTTAAAACAATCCCCGAAAATTCAGTAACCAGCGTTAACCTCAGCACCGATATTCATTATAAAAACAGCATAATACCTCTTGTTGTCAAAGGATATACCAATAACTCCCTTACCAGGGGTAACTCCTCGTTTACTATTAAAGCCAAGTCCATCCCTTTTGATCTTATTCCAAAGGCAAGAGACTTCTTTTTTTCCGGTGGAACTGCTGATTTTTCAGGTACACTTGCAAGTCAGCGAACAGGCGTCAGCCTCAAGGGAAAATTTGATGTTCGTGATATGCTGATGACGGTGGGCTGGACCTCGCAAGACAAAACCCGTCACCAGGAGAAAAAGTATGATGTTAAAAAATGCAGTTTGGCTTTTCTGGCTGATCTTAATGGGCGCAAGATTAACTTTTCAGCTCTTGACCTGCAATCTGATGATTTTCATATTCAAGGTTCGCTGATTCTTGATTTTACTTCGATTATCAACCCCTTTATGGACCTGCGTTTTGTGACGGATGAAATGGAGGTTACTACCTTAAAACAGCTTCTTCCCGATCCACTCATAAACGACTGGACCACCCGGACTATTTTTCCAAGACTTGAAAACGGAACAGCTCAAATAACCAATTTTACTCTTGCGGGCACCATTGACGAAATAAGCGGATTATCAGAGCCTGAGAACAATCACTGTCTGGCATGGTCCGGTATTTTGAAAAATGTTGATTCTTTTTACAATAATCATAAACCGCTTGGTAGAGTTCATACAGCGGAACTAGCCATGGATGGCGATCTTCTGACAATCAACAATGTCAGTGGTAAATCAGGAAAATCCCTTCTCACCCGAGCAAATGTGTCCATAAGCAGTCTCTACTCAGATATATCCCAGTTAACAACAGAAATTGAAGGTTCTTTTGATATTGCCTGGCTCACTAAAATATTTTCCTCCGGAGTTGCGGGGGAAGAACTGCGACAGATGACGGCACCTGTAGTCTCTGTTTCCGGCCAGGTTGACGGCTCTGTTGATTTCTCTCTTGAATTGTTATCTGATGATGTCAGTTTAAAAAAACTCTCTGGCAGAGGGGCAGCCAGTGGTCCCCTGGATTTGCAAATTACTCAGCTTTTACCACTCCATCTGAAAAAAACCAATTATACCCTGGAATATCCTGGCAGATGCACAATTTCAGGGAAGGGGCTATGGGGAAACTCACCATTTAACGGTCAGCTTAATCTTATAGATTTAGACAGAAAGCAAAATTTCGCTCTTTCCATTAAAGCCGATGTTTCAGAAATACAAACTTTGTTACCTGAAAAGACGTTATTGAAAGATCTTATGCCTTGTGTTGGTTCGATACCTGTTGTCGCTGATATTGTAATTGAAAACAAAAATATCAATGCTACCGGCAGCATTGATTTCAGCCGGTTGAGAATATTTGAAGACAAAAAATCATGTCAGGAGGTTGCGGCTGCAAATGCCCTTGTAAAAGGTTCTTTTGATATTAAATATGGCCCTCAATTAATAACTGTTCACAAGATTACGCTCAAAACAGAAACAGGAAACCTTGCCGTTCAAGGGAAGTTTAAAACCACTCAAGAAAACAAAGATTGTATTGAGGATATAAACCTACAGGCTACCTCTTTTCCGGTGAACTCTGCATCAATTATTTTTCCGGAGAAAACTGCTTTTCTTGCCTCTGGTATTCTTGATGCTGATATAAAAACAACATCCCCTGTGGACACCCATAACTGGGCTTCATTTCTGGGGAGTTTTACATTGGATGGATGGCATGGATCTCTTTCAAATCCGGCTGTAACCGTAGATAACGTTAATATTCAGGGAAACTTTGCTGATGGTGTCTTTCATTTAAAAGGGAATGACATGCTTTTTGCAAAATTTAATACTGAATATCCTCTTTCTTTCAGCGCTGATTTGACAAAGAAAGATTTATGGAAAGGCACACTCCGCATTTACGGTGATTTTTTTGATCTAAGCTCAAGTCCAAGTCTTTTCAAAGAGGGCAAGACAGATTTCAAACAGGATTTTCCTTTTGATTCTCTGGATATTTTTGCGGAAATAGGCCATGTACGGTACAAAAACCTTATTTTTTCACCATTACTTCTTAAGGGACAGATAACAAAAAATAGAATTATTATTTCCAATATCCTGCTTGAACATGCTCACGATTTGTTATGGTTAACCGGATATCTTTCTGGAGATGAGGTCATCTATGACAGTTATTTTACCATTCGGGATACCGACGTTAATCCCTTTATGGCTCTTCTTGGCTTTGAAAGTAAAAGTATCACCGGTTCACTTGATATAGAAGGAAAACTGACAGCCAGGGTAATACCAGGTGCCACAATTTTTGAAACCTCAAAAGGTCCAATTTCTTTTGAGGTTAAAGAGGGATCTCTTGTTTCCTCCTCTCCGTTTATCAAAATACTTGACCTGATAAGTCTAGAAAATATATTTGATAAAAAGGATGTTCTCAAATGGAAAAACCGTTTCAAATTTAATATTATTCAGGGAAGGCTGGATCTTGCCGACGGCATTTTTACCACTGATTCTTTTGTTATGGATGCTTCAGCTTTTGATATTTTTGCCCAGGGTAAAATTAATGGTTTGAAAAATACTTTGGATATGGAAGTTAAGATTGCTCCTTTTGGAACAATAAACAAAATAATACGATCTATCCCCTTCCTGGGTTTTGTTCTTACCGGAAAATCGAAGAGCCTCTTTGATTATTCACTCCTGGTTAAAGGTGATCTTGAAAATCCCGATGTTTCATACATTCCCCTCAAAGATACATTTAAGAGTTTAACTGGATATATAAAACGTCTTCTTATAGGGAGGGAAGGGGTACAAAAGGAAATTAACTCCCAGCTGAAAGAGGATATGCAAAGAAAAAATGAGTTTATCCTTCTTATGAAAAAAACTCTTGCTCCCTTACACGGGGAGCAGCAGAAGTAAATTTTTTATGCTGCCTTTTGTTTACGGGCTTTCCTCGCTTATGGCGTCGATTAATTGTTCTATAATTTCATTGGCATAACAATACTTAAGAACCCCTCATCATGTTCTGAAGTTATAAGGCACGGGCTTTCATCTGAGCTTATTGCAGCCTCTATAGTTTCTCCTTCCATAACTTGGAGAGCTTCGATAAAATACCTGCAATTAAAACCAAGTGAGAGATTATCACCATTATATTCAACTGTTATTTCGTCTCTTGCTGAACCAAAATCAGCATTTTGGGAAGTAAGAATCATTTGATTTTTATTTACTTCAAGTTTAATGCCGTGAAACATATCTTCTGTAAAAAGATTAATTCTTTTAAGGGAATCAAGAAAGCTTATCCTGTTAATATGAATAATATTATCCCTTGAAATAACATTGAGAAGATTTTCAAAATTTGGAAATTCTCCTTCCATTAAACGGATAATTAACAGTGAATCTTCACTTTTTAAAACAGCTTGTTTTTTTTCAATACTTAATTTAAAAGTATCCCTGTTTTCTGAAAATTTACGTATTTCCTGTACACCTCTATAAGGAATCAGGGTAACCGGATTTAATGTTATATTTGCTCCGCTCTCTGTTTCTTTGGTCATGATGGTTAAGCGATGACCATCTGAGGAAACACAACGAAGTTGTGTTTTTCCCTCTTCTTCTACTTTACTCAAAAGAACCGCTGTCAGACTGAACATATTTTCCTTATCCTGGGCTATGGAAAATATAGTTTTATCTATTAAATCCCTTATTACATCGGCTTCTATCTCCACCATTGACTCTTCGTCATAGTCAGGAAATTTCGGAAATTCATCACTGACCATTCCTGCAAGTTTATAGATGCTTGATCCTGAGGTAATTGTTACCCAGTTTTTTTCTTCTTCCTTAAATGAAATCTGATCAGATCCTGACTCTCTGGCCACCTCGAAAAGTTTTTTTGCAGGTAAAGTGAGTACACCGGTTTCAAAGACTTCTGCCGGAACACTTTGTTTTAATCCTATTTCAAGATCTGTGCCTGTGAAAATAATGTTATTACTTTCCACTTCCATCAGTACATTAGAAAGAATTGCCAATGTGCCCTTTTTGCCGGTTATATTCTGTTGGGCACTAATGGCTCGAAGGAGATCTTCGCGGGCGATGTTAAAGTGAAAAGCCATAATAACTCCTTTAGTTATATAAAGAATTGTTGTTATATTTAAGGGTGTTAGTTTGTTAATTAAGTTATTAACTAACTGTTTTTATTATAGAAAGAGTATTGATAAAAATATGAATTGTTCCTTAATATAGTGTTGATAAAGTCAATTATAGAGATATTAACATGTAATCAAGGTAACTATCAACAGCTTGTTAACAGAGTTATCAACTAATTTTTTTTCAAATATTATCATATATTTATAAACAAAACGCTTAAAAGGAGTGATTGTGGATGCCGTACTCGCTGCTTTATTGGATAAAGGAATAGAGGATAATGTTTTTCCAGGTGCGGTAGCCGGATTGTCCATAGGGTCAGGGTCTGACAGAAAAAGGTTTTTTTCCTCCGTCGGAAGTCAAGATATCAGATATCCTTGTGAAAAGGTAACAAAACAGACCTTTTTTGATCTGGCTTCACTGACCAAGGCACTCTCCACAACACTCATCATGTATTCACTTCTTGATGAACAGAGAATACAGTTAACAGATAGATTATCTGATTTCTTTTCTGATATACCTTCTGACAAACAGGAAATAACAATCAGCCAGCTCCTGTCACACTCATCAGGTCTGAAAGAATACCATCCTTATTATAAGGATTTTATACCAACACAAAACCAGGAAAATAATAAACGTTTGCGCCAATTAATACTCAGTGAGAAACTCGTAAACGCACCAGGAACACAATGCAGATACAGTGACCTGGGATTCATTTTGCTTGGTTTTGTGCTAGAGAGAGTCACAGCAACCTCTTTAGACAAACTTTTCACAGAACGCATAGCAACCCCCTTGGGACAGGAAAATCAAATAACCTATATACCTGTGCTTATGAGCAGGGTAGACAGAAAAAAATATGCAGCCACTGAGGACTGCCCTTGGCGGAAAAAAATTATGCGCGCAGAGGTGCATGATGAACATTGCTGGCTCATGAACGGTG
>QNYF01000096.1 GCA_003978695.1 Desulfobulbus sp.
TGATGTTCGCCTGGATCGTTTTATCAGGAGGAAGTATCAGGAAATTCCCCTGACCGGAATTTTTCGTTTACTCCGCAAGGGGGTGATACGGGTTAACGGCAAAAAGAAAAAACCAGCCTATCGGCTTCAGGAAAATGATGTTGTCCGGGTGGATATCGCAACCCGTCCTTCAGGGCCTAAGAAGCTGATTATTCTCCCGGCTGAGCAAAAAAAGACCCTGGCTGCCGCTCTTGTGTTTGAAGACGCAGACATCGCACTTTATAACAAGCCTCCGGGGCTTGCAATGCATGCTGGCAGTGGCCATAAATACGGTTTTACAGAAATGATTCAGGCCGCAACCAGAAATCCGTCTTTTACTTTTGTTAACAGAATAGATAAGGCTACAGCGGGGCTGGTCATTGGCGCAAAAAACAAACAGGCTGCCCGGAATCTGTCAGAATTACTCCGGCGGCATGAGGTAGAAAAAATTTACTTTACCATGGTGCATGGACTGGTTAAAGAGGATACGTTTACAGTGTCCTCATTTCTCAAAAAAGAAGACACCCGGGTAGAAGAACACGCAAGCGAAGCACAGGGAGCAAAAAAGGCGGAAAGTCTTTTTACAGTTATTAAGCGGTTTGCGAACAACACAACACTTCTTGAAGCACGCCTGGTAACCGGTCGAACACATCAGCTCAGGGTGCAGCTTGCCAACCTCAGTCATCCAATTATCGGAGACACGAAGTACGGTGGTAAAAAGGCGAAAACCATGCTGCTTTTTTCCGGCAGGGTGGTTATTGACGCCTATGGTATTGACGTACGCCTGCCCCTTCCGGAATATTTTTCATGACCCTGGCTGACCACAATAAACAGAGTGATTTCTCATGACAATTTTTCAGGCAATAATTCTAGGCATTGTTCAGGGGCTGACCGAATTTATCCCGGTTTCAAGCTCGGGCCATCTGGTGCTGGTTCCCCATTTTCTTGGCTGGAAGTTTTCCCCGGATCAGGCATTTATTTTTGACGTACTGGTGCAGTGGGGAACCCTGCTTGCCGTCTTTATCTATTTCTGGAAAGATCTCACCGCAATTGTAGTGGCCGTGGTGCGTGGGATTGCCAAGGGGCGTCCCTTTGCAGATCCTGAAGCAAAAATGGGCTGGTATCTTGTGCTGGCAACAATCCCGGCCGTTGTAGCCGGGCTTACCTGCAAGGATTTCATCGAGCATGCATTTGCAAACCCGAAGATGACAGGAGTTTTTTTGCTGGGCACGGCGGTTCTTTTAATAATTGCCGAGAAGATCGGACACCGCAACAGGACAACCAGCCAAATCACCTGGAAGGACAGCCTCTGGATTGGTTTTTCGCAGGTACTGGCCCTGCTGCCTGGAATCTCCCGTTCAGGCTCCACCATTGCCGGAGGCATGACCCGTCATCTCGACCGTCCTTCGGCGGCCCGGTTTTCTTTTCTTATGTCAGTTCCGGTCATGCTGGGAGCAGGAATTCTTGCCTTTAAGGACCTGGCAGAACTCCCGGCTGCAGGAGAGTTTGTTCTGCCCCTGTTCGTGGGGTTTGTTGCAGCCCTGATTTCAGGCTATGTGGCCATCCGCTGGCTTATTACCTTTTTAAGCAAGCATTCACTTCTGGTTTTTGCAGGCTATTGCATTATGCTCGGACTGACAGTTATTCTTACCTCGTAGCCAGCCGGAAAAATACTGTTTGTTGGTTTTTTTGTTGTATTTCACTGCGTATGAGGATCATACTGCTCAACGACCGTTTTCCCTCTCTTTACTTGCAATATTGTTGACTAAAAGTAATTGTTACTATTCAGCACCCCAACCGGGTGCCCCGGCATATATTTTAAAAGTAACGAAAAATCAGTACGTTGATATTTTGTTACTTAGAAGGAATGCCTTAGCCCAACTTTTTGCGATCTATTCCCAAAACTGGCTGTAACGATGGTTTTTCGTAAATCATAAAAAACTTTTTTAATTTCAGCATGTTAGAAAAATGGGACCCTTTGTAGTACCAAATAGCTATTTGGAACCATGGTAACATATTAAAATTACACTGATTAATAAGACGAACTCACAAAATTGGGTCAACACCACTTTCGATCATAACTCTTTAAAAATAAGGGGTTAACCGCATCTCACTTTAAAGAATTTCGTCAGCAATTCCTGAAAAGATCTTTGGGAAAATACTCTACCAGCTGAGCGTTTCCTGCCGGAAAGGCGGCAAGTTTATCGAGAAACCGCTGATGCTTTACCTGCTCGTCGGGTGCAACGGGAAAGCCGGGAATTGTTCTGTTGCCTGTGGTCTGCTCCCGGTCACCACATAACATATCCAGCATATTGCCACTCCTCCCCTGTCGATCAAGATGTTCAATCAGCTGATAGATGGTAAGATTAACGGTATAGATAAACGGAGCTATTTCGGCCGCAAGCTTTGTCCGACAACGGGTTCTCGAGAGCATGGCTCTGCAGGAAAATGGACGGTGAGTGTACACCATGCAGAGACCCTCAGAATTCAGGAGAGGGCAGGCGCCAGGAGCATGAGTCCCTGTTTCAGCAGGCGGCTCCCGGCGCGTCAGACAAAATTCCGCAAGCTGATTGGTGGTGAACTCAGGAATAAAATGGGGTCGATTACGGACGTTTTCGACCTGCTCAAGCACCCTCCTGTCCCCGCTCAAAGGATGCTGGCGGAGAAACTCTATTTCAAGTTCGGTTACGGTCACATTGACGGAACAGCAGGTAGCACACCCCGGTCCGCAGGCAAGGGGCAGGTTCGCAACGAACTGGCCGTAAAAATCATAAATTGCCGAAAGTGCTGATAATGGGTCCATTGTCTCAGGGCAACATTCCCTGGATACCGGTTGCAGCTCCAAGTTTTCTGATCTTTACATAGGGTTTGCCGGTGAGTTCGTAGTTGATGGCAGGAGGGCAGATCAGCAGATGATCGGTATCCAGGCTGAATCTATCCAGGAGAAATTCCCGGGTTGCTACTGCCCGTTTTCGGGAAAGAGCAAGGAGGGTTTTCTTCCGGGCCTTATCCTGGAGTATGGTCTTCTGATTATCCACTGTTTTTCCGGTACCGGGGTCAAGCTCCCAGACCATAGCCTTTGAGCAGATAGCGTAGTCCTGGCCCTTATCCGCCTCGATTTTCTTGCCAATTTCTGAAAGCGTTGTCTGCTGCTTCGACGAAAGCTCTGTAACCTGGTCGGCAAATTCAAGAAGAGGAAAACTGTCCTTCATGGCCTCCTGTCCGGCTTTCAACCCCACGTAGGCGACAGCCCCGGCCGGCCCCAGTGCGGAGTAAGCCAGGTAGGGTGTCACCGCCACAACAATTGCCTTGCTGAGTGCCGTTATAATGATATCCGCCTTACCCACGGAGAAATCAGACAGCGTACCGGAAACCGGCATATCAAGATCGATATCACCGTTATTATCCCGCAACATGGACAGTGCCATATCCAGAGAAACCGGGAGACTGAGTGCCCCCTGCGCCTCTTCGCTTACGGTCTGTGCTTTGATTTCCCGGCAGACCAGGTTGTTGTCCAGATCAAGTTTGTCGCCGTCAATGCTTAGATCAGAAGTTATGTAGAGTTGACCGTCCACAAATTTTGTGCCTATGGTATCAATCACATAGGGTGAAATCTTCTCAAGCGAATAGTTGCGCAGACGTATCTTGGCCTTGACAACAAATGCATCAGCCAGCGGGGCACAGGTACCGGAAATGTCAAAAGGAGACCATGTATCAAAGGTACCTTTCAGGGTATAGGGAAAGGGTTTATCCGGGGCGGCCAGATCAATATTGTTCACCTCGGAGTTCTGAAGAACAAACTCAGTAAAAAATGGAACAGAAGTCGTCTGGTCGGTAAAGGTAAAGCCGCTGTTACCGGTTACTGCAATGGAATTAATCCTGACCGGCATCGTTGGGCCTTTTTCTGATTTTTCCTTTTGTTCAGGCTTCTTTTCTTCTGTGGCATCATCTTTTTTTGCGGTTCTGACATAATCAGACCGGACCGTATCAAGAGCTATGGTGTCACAAAAAAGTCCATTTTTATCGGACCAGGTAATAGTTTGAGCCGTGGCCTCTTTGAGGGTAATAACAGGTTTTGCCTCCGGCCCTTCTTTCTTTAAAAATGAACCATTATCTGCTGTAACAGAGGCAACCGAGACCTTAAGGGGATTATCGACGGTTATCGTCTTGACCGTAACCCCGTCAAGGGCGGCCAGAACAGCTTTCCCTGTTCCGTCCAGCACCAGCGGCTTGCTGATATTCACTCGAGCCACCGTCACTTTTTTAAAATCAGGTGAGGAGATATCCCTGATAGCAATATCAGGAATTTGCACCTCAACTCCCCTTCCCTTGCCTGAAGGCATCCGCACCTCCTTTACGGAGATCTCGTCAACCCTGACACCGGCTTTCTCAGCACCCCGGATCTTGCCGACAGCAATACTTTCGACCTGGACCAGCGCTGCGTCATTTTTCTCTACCTGCATGCGTTTCCCGGCAATTGTTGCGATGCCGTCAAGCCGAAGCTGTTTACCGATGTTCAGCCGCAGCTGTTGCGGAACAAAAGCAAGCTCCTGCTGGCTGATTTTCAACTGCTGATCTTTAAGCTCCGCGTCCAGTTCTCTCCCGTCAAGTTTACCGTCCAGCAGCAGCTGTGAATCAAATCCTTTTTTTACATAATCAACTCTTCCCTGCCAGGTCATTGAACCATGACTCTCGGTGCTGCCAGCAAGCACACGTATATCCCTGTGCTGCTGGTTGGTCCGTGATTGAAGCTTGAGATTCTGGTCTACAATGAGTTCTGTTTTGCCGTTGACCAGGATGGTCTGTTCGCTGAAATCAAGAAGATCAGGAATTGTCAGCTGGTAGGTGTCGCCACTGAGCAGACCGTTGGTAACAATCCGTTTGCCGCTGTCACCCGTGCCAAGATCAACATCAATACGGCCGTCCCAGGCCAGTTTATCCGCGCCCGTCTGCAGGGCAAAAGCATCCCCGCTAGAAGTGTACCTGGGGGCTTTCAAGGCCAGTTTACCATTGGCCGCTATGGTCTGTTTTCCCGAATTGCCTGCAAGCGCATACTCAACCCTGCCCTGCCAGGTTGAACCTGCATGGGAAACATCCATTGATGGCATTGCAAGAGACAAACCGGTAAAGCCGAGGCTGCCATCTGTTGCCACGGTAACACCGTTATCCACGGATATTGTTGTCTGGCCTTCAAGGCGGAACTGGTGTTCAAGAAGTTCGAGTTCAGCGGCAGGAACGCCCACCTTTACCTGATCTCCCTGAAGCAGACCATCAAGCTCAATGCCAATGGCTGCTCCTGCTGCCTGGGTATAGTTTACGGTGCCGGTATACGCCAGCAGGGGGCTCTGAGTTGAAAAACCGCTGTTGCCAATATCAATACCGGCAACGTTCAGCTTCCCCTTGTAATTTGTGGAGATGGCACCATTTTCTTCCAGAGAAAACAGAACATCCCCATCAATCCCCACCTTACCCGTAAAAGGCTGCAGCACATCGCTGAGTAAATCCTGCAGTGCTGCAAGGCTGTACCCTTTGACAGAGACATGCCCGCCAACAACCAGTTGGGGCTGCAACTCTATGCGGTCAAGATTCAGGGACACCGGGGTTCCGTTGACGCTTCCCTCAAGTTCTACGGTTCCGGGACTGTTTGCCCTGCCCGTAAAAATGTTGTTGAGTACACCATGGTCTATAAGAAGAGTATGACGTAATCGGGGCAGGTTATAACGGACCTCGCAGTTCTTCAGTTCCACATGGTCTGCCCGAAACAGCCAGCTCATGTCCTCTTTCTTTTCCGGCTGGTCCGGCCCGGCCGGGATAGAAATCGAGCCGACCCGTAACGCCCCGTCCGGACGACTTTCAATGTCAATGACCAGCCCTTCGATAATGCCGGTTTCTATGTGTCCCTCTTTTTTAATCAGAGAACGCAGGTTAAAATCAACATTGACATTCTTATCTCCCAGCACCACATCGTTGTCCAGCCTGACCTGCAACCCTTTAACTCCGGCAATGCCTGTGAAAAGATTTATGTTGATCTTTTCAATATCCGCACTCTGGGCGCCATGAGCAAGCAGCCAGCGCACCGCTGCGTATCGAACGGCAAAGGGCAGACCAACAAGAAAGGACGCCGCAAGAACAACCAGCAGGGCAAGGGCTATGAGTAGACGTTTCGTCCAGGAACGGGCAGGGCGGGGCGTTGTCTGTGGCATGGCTGTCTCCAGAGATTTCAGGGAAAAACCTATTGCACCCTGATGGTCATCAGTTGCCGGTTAACAGGGTTTTTACAGCGAATCTCAGCCCGGACACTGTCAGGGCTGACCGGTTGCTTCAGCTCAAAGCGCACCTGATGCCGACCGCTGCTCACGTTGCGCAGCAGCCAGCGCATTGCTCCTTTTTTCCTGTTATACTTTTTAAAAGCCGGATCAGCCATAACAACACCACTTCCCGGCGGTATCTTCTGGATAACAATCAGATTAACAGGGGCTGACGAGGCAACGCTAATTTCCAGGACAAAACGTGTCCCGGTTTTATTAAGATAACGGCCAGTGACCAGCTCGGCAGCCTGGCCGGTTCCGGCAAAACTCAGACAGAACAGGAAAAAGGCTGCGCCAATGGCAGCTCTCCGAATATAATATTTCTGCTGTTGCATGGCTGTCACCTGTTTTAGGGAAGTATGGTTATTGTTTTCGTCTGCGCATCCCAGCGATAGCCGGAGCCCATCCAGATTTCCTCGACCTGATCAAGTTCTCGGGCAAGGCCGGAAAGTTTGCCGAACTTGTCATACGCCTCAAGAACCTCGTCGTCACTGATTATATAATCGCCGTCAATATCTGCCCAGTGAACCGGGGCAAGACGAAGAGAGGCATCGCCGCTGACGGGAAATTCCTGTTTTTTCCCCTGTCGGACAGCAACATCTCCCGAAAACTCCATAACAGAGCCGGCTGCTCCGGCAGCACGGGCCAGATAACCGGAGACCATCTGTTCCCCGCCCTCCCTGCGAATCCATTTGAGGATACGTGCATTCTGTACCGGAACTTCGGGCATGGTCCTGATAATTTCCAGGCCTTCCGGCACGGTTTCCCGAATGAGCAGAGGCAGGTCCCGGTTACTGCTCTTTACGGTAATTGCCACCGGAAACTGCAGGCCGGCCGCGCAGGCTGTCGGCAAGGAACGGATAGCGCTCAGATCAATATCTGAGCTTGTCTGTGTTTTGTTCCAGATAACCAGCCCGATCACCACAGGTATCATAACCGCAAGGGCTGTGTTGAGGAGCCGATTATACGTTTTAAGCGACACGCCGGCCCGGGTGGAGGATGGCGGGCTTTCAGACAGAGAGGTGTCTTCTGTTGCCTCTTCTTCAGAAGCAGGTTTTTCCAGAATCTCATCAAGCGCAACTTCAAGGGCCTCGGCAAGTCGCAATCCGTTTTCCCGTTTAATGGTCGGATAATGACGATTTTCCCAGCGGGAAATGGTGTCGGTGGTCACTTCGACAGCAGTGGCAAGGTAGAGCTGAGTCAAGCCCAGCTCCTCGCGCAGACGCTTCACCCTGGCTCCATCTATGCGGATCATGGGTACGCCCGAAATGGTATTGCTTTGCTCTGTCATTTGGTTCTGATGGGAATTTATGATATACACTGTCCAGAATCAGATAATACGCTTTCCTGTTCTTCTTGCAAACTTCTTTTTAGGATATTTGCTGAACAGGCGACACATCATAGATGTCCCCGGATTTCTGTAGTTTGCGCTGTTCGACAAACAACAAAGGTCAAAAGCGGACTTGCCCCCTTCCCTTGGTGCTCCGGGAAAATATTTAAAATTTTTATTGATACTTATAGGGGACTTTTATAACGGATAGATTCTTAACCCTCAATAACTTATCGGGGTTGACTGATACTCTTTCATGCCTCATAATAGATAAATATGTTAGAAAATGAATATTTTTGATATTTATAGATGACATTATGACTATTGGCGAGAAGATAAACAAATTACGCAAGGAACGAGGCGAGATGATACCATCGGCAGCATTGCAGAAATCAAAGATAAATCCATGATTATCCGATTGGCGGACATTAAGAGACTGGACAGCGAAGATAAAAGAACGATCATCAAGGTTGTTGACAGTCTGCTTCGTGATGCCAAAGCCAAGCAGGCATATATGGCCACGGCCTGATTTTTTCAAGGGAGATAAAAATGCAGACCTTTACGGCAGTTGTCCATAAAGAAGATAAATTCTATGTTGCCGAGTGCCCCGAGGTTGGAACCGTCAGCCAGGGAGAATCGATCGAAGAGGCGATAGGCAATCTGCAAGAGGCCACCGAGTTGTATTTGGAAGAGTTTCCGGTAAAACAGGCTTTCCGGCCCATCCTGACAACCTTTGAGGTTGCAGCGCATGCCTGAATTGCCGCGTATTTCCGGGAATGAGGCCATCAGGATTTTCAAGAAGCTTGGTTTCATGAGGCCCGACAGAAAGGAAGCCATGTAGTTATGCGTCGGGGTGATAAGGGTTGTGTTGTTCCACGACACAAGGAGTTAGCAATCGGAACACTGCGTAGTGCGATCAGGCAGGCGGGAATAACTGTTGAAGAGTTTGTGGAAGCCGGACAATAGTTATGGACAAGTGGCTCTGTCGCGCATAGTGAAATTAAGGGGACGCCATACTTATTTACGTTTTTTCGGGCCAGGCTTTTGCCTTTTTAACACTCTGCCCGTCATCTGTTCAAGACTGCTTAAAAAGTCCTCGCTCCCCATTGGCCGACCTGTTCGTTCATGCTGTCGGATAGAATTGCGGTCTTCCTCGGACAATTCATTGTCTAACAAATCCCGCCAATTCCCTACCAT
>QNYF01000064.1 GCA_003978695.1 Desulfobulbus sp.
GGCAGAAACAAGACGCGTATCCTTGAGGGAATGGCCAATGTCTGCGTAAATGGGAGCGTGCAGTGTCCAGTTGAACTGTTTGAGGTAGTTGGCAATTGATGCCAGAACATCGGGTATGGAGTTCCAGACATCGCGCTGCCTGTTACCGTCAAAGCTGACAGCGTATTGGCGAAAAGATGAGGGGATAAACTGGGTCTGGCCAAAAGCACCGGCATAAGAGCCTTCCACAGTATGCGGATCAACATGGTTTTCTCTGCAGAGAAGCAGGAAATCGATGAGTTGGCCACGGAAGAATTGTGTGCGTCTGGGGTAGGCGTCAAACAAGGTTGTAAGGGTCTGCAGGACGTTAAAACCGCCGAGGTTGGTGCCATAGCGGGTCTCAATGGCCCATATGGCAATAATAATCTCCCGGTCCACGCCAAATTGTTGTTCGATTTTATCGAGGAGTTCTTTGTGGATGTGTAGTTTTTTCTTGCCGGTTCGGATAGTTTTCCGGGTAACAAAAAGCGGGAAATATGTGTAATAGGGCTTTGCCTCCCACTGGCTGTCCATGAGCTCAAGGACCCGTTTTTTAATAACCTGTCCTTTAAAGATTTTTCGGAGTTCCTGTTGGGTGAAGTTGTATTGCTCTTCAAGTTCGGCAAACAGCTGCTGGAATTTTTCCTGCTGCAGATTGACAGCCTGTTTATCCCTGACACGGTCGGCAGCCTTAGAAGCTTTTGCATGGGCCGCACCAGGGAGGAGCAGGAGAAAAATAAAGATGGATAGCAGGGATGTTACCCGCGCAAGACCGGAGAGGAGCTGGGTAAATGTCGGCAAGGGTAGAGAACGCATAGAATCTCCCGGCAGAGGATCAGGTGGAAAATTGACGGGAAAGGACAGAGATAAATGTTTCAAGTTGCTCTGCGGGGAGGGCGTTTATTCCTGCGGCAGCAGCTCTTCCCCCGCCGCCGGGGAATTGACGGCAGACTGTATCAGCCCCTGTCCTGTTTTCCAGAGGCGCCCGAATGCTGATTCGCAGGGAGCCGTCATTGTTGGGAGTTGCCAACGCATGCGCCAGAGCAGGTTCTTCCCGGACAAGAGTATTCGCATAGACCCCGATAACACGTCGTGCCCAGGACGATTCGGGGAAAATAAACATCCTGCAGCTGTTATCCTCATGCATTGGTTTGCATGTTTGAGCCATATGCATATCCTGATGGTAACCAGCAAGAAGTGTTGCAAGAGAAGGAGAATTGGCAGAAAAATCAAGTGGATCTTTATACGGGTAAATACGTTGATACAGTTCATCCGGAGGGAAAAATAAATCCTCTACCCGGGTACCGTAGCCGTTGTAGTTGAGCAGAACTCCAAGTTGTTTGAGTTGGGCAGTTTTCTTGTCAGCATAGCCAAGTTCATGGGCAAGCCGGGAGGCTGGCTTGTCCAGATTGTCTCCAAATGCACCGACAATTGCCCAAGGGCTTGCAGGAGCAGGCAGCAGTTCGTTTATTATCAAGGAGGTGCAGGTGAGTGGGTCCGGGTCTATATGAGGTTCAAAATGATCTGCCCTGGGAACAACCCCGGCAAAATGATGGTCAGCGTAAAAAATACGGTTGTTCTGCCTGAGAAGAGTTTCCAGGCTTTCCCTGTTACGATCAAGTGAGATATCAAGTACGGTGATAGTCGAGTCTGTTACGTCAGTGAGCCGGTCAAGAAGGGTAATATCTCTTTTCACACCGGTAATACATTTTGCTTCAGGGCAGGGAGTATGGTGCCTGAGTTGAAGAAGAGCGCAGATACCATCCGCATCTCCGTTGAAAACATCAAACATTTTTCATCTGGGGATGCGGAAGAAACACAGTGTAGTTGCCTGTCAGAAACCTAAACCAAAAGGACTGCCAATGTTAGCCAGGCGGAACATGAGAGTATACGTCTGGTCACCGGGTGTCCGGTCTGATGTAAACTCAACTGACCAGCAGGAGGGCTGGTAAATGACGTTGAATATTTCCTGAACGGTTTTGTGGTCGTCCAGAGAGCGTTCAATGGAGTAGCCGGCACGAAGGTTGTAAAACAGTCCTATTGATGTCGCAAATTTTAAAGAGTCCTGCTTGGTTCTGAATTTGTCGCTTTTATCATTGCTGTCGACCAGTTTATCTGTATATGCTTCGCTGTCTCTGTAATCAACGGTAAAAAAGTCGCCACGGCTGTTACTGTAATTCCCTTCGACGATGTGACTGAGAAAACCGTCACCATAAATATCAATATCTGTCCGGTAAATAAGCCGGAAATCTTTAACCGGATAATAGGCCAGCCGGATATTGACAGGGGTCAGGGGCTCATCGCTCGCCTCACTGCGCAGGTCATACCCCTGCCGAATCTTGATGTACCCATAGTCGCGGTCAAATTCCTTACCATGGCGTATGCCGTTCAGGGTAAAAAAGTTGTTCATCCCGTACATAATCAGATTTCTGTCACCAATTCTGTCAACCGAGTCAAATTGAGGAAGGTCGTTCTGGTCGGTATCAGTTATGTATTTATAGTTGATATAGGGGCGAAAGGTGTGCACGAGGCTGGTGGCATCTCCCCAGTTTATGGGAAAATCACGCATGAGTGTGGTGCCGACTTCGGCGTCAAAATCAGCAAGAAAGCGGCTTTCAGAACTACTGCCTTTCCAGTCGTCAGGTCCATTGCTGTCGATTGAGTAGTATGTTTCGCGAACACCTGCACCTACAACTGTTTCAAGATAGTCTGTCAGGGGGACCGCCATGCTTACCCGCGGGTGCAGGTCAAAACGGTGCGCGCCAACCCCTCTGTCTCTCCAGTAGTAGACATAGTTTGTCTTCCATGAGAGATCTGCGTCGCTTTCATAAACAGGAACAAGGCCGCTGTATTTAACTTCCGGGAGTTTCCAGAGTGGAGTAGGGCTTGTTTTCTTGGCCCTGAGGTCATTAATACCCAGCAAGCCAACCTGCAGAGATGAGCCATTGCCCCAGGAACGTAATGTGCGCAAGGTGCTTTTGCGTTGATCTTTTGTCCTCTCCTGGAAGCCCCGGCCAAAAACATCTGAAAAACGTTCATGGGTCAGATCAAATCCGGTAAGGCCGGAATTAAACTCTGTCAGGTAATCGCGGTCGGAAACAACATCAAGGTCAAGTCTGGTAGTCCATTCGCCAATGTCCTGGTCCAGCTTACCCCGAATCCAATACCTACTTTGGTTGGTGTGGGTGTAGTTGCCTTCCCTGTAATAGTCCGCATTGGCAGGATCATCGATAACACTTAAGTCATCATTTAAGAAGTTTCCCATAAAACTGCCTTTGGAATCCTGATCCAGAACGTAGCGGAATTCAACGCCTCCCATAAAACCACGATCTGACATATACCGGGGATACAGGGTGATGTCACTGTTGGGTGAGAGGTTGATGAAAAACGGAAACTCTGCGCCAACGCCGTCACGATCTGAAAGGGAGAGGCTGGGAAAGAGAAATCCGGTCTGCCGGGTTCGCTTGGCGGGCAGAATCATAATCGGGCTATAGAGGATAGGTACATTCTTGATGCGGAATGTTGCATGTTTTAAGAAGGCATATCCACCGTCGGTAATGTCGGCATCAGCTGCGCCAAAACTCCAGGGAGGTGTTTCGCCGTCTTTGAGTTTACAGGTGATGAGCCAGCCATCCTCAAAATGGTAGGTGAGGTCGCCGGTCTTTTCTATGACCTTGCCCTCAAAATGCATGTTTTTATATTCACGGAGGATGGAGGCATTGGTAAAAGTGCCGGTTTCACGATTTAAATTAACAGTGGCCTCGTCAGCTGTCAGCTGATCCGGTCCTACTTTAATATATACGTCACCCCGGGCTTTAACCGTGCCAAGATCCATGTCATAGACCATCCACTGGGCCTTGATGGAGGTAATGATTTTGCTGGTGGTAACAGTCTCAGGTTTTTTGTCATCAACGTTGGTTTTCTCCTGAGCTGAGGATTCTTCCAGCAAGTCGTCCCATCCTGTCGGGCGGGCCGATTTTTTTTGTCTGGTTATATTCTCAACTTTTTCCAGAACAACATTACCCTCGGCAATAACACTGGGAGGATTTTCGTATCTGGTAAGTTTATCTGCTGTAATTTCCCATTGCTGAGCTTTCATGGCCTCAGCGTGGACGTTTGCGGGAGAGAACAGACCTGTGCTCAGTAGAAGCGCGACAGTAAGAAAGATTGGAGATATGGGGTTGTAGTTGTTCACCTCGGCCAACTCCTATGATATGCTGAAAAGAGAAAGAAAAAATTGTACATTATCAGGTTTATAATTTGCACGAAATGTACGCTTACATGGGGATTGTGTCAAGGAAAAAGGCAGAGATTAGACTTGCCTTGAGAAGTAAATTGGTTTATGTATCCAAGCGTAAATTATATATAATACGTAGATTTTATTTTTCAAAGGACAGCTTCTCCTCAAAATCAACTGTCAACAACAGTTCGGTTTTCGCAGCTTTTATGAATCATATCTTTGGCCCGGTAAATTCCAGGCGACTCGGACGGTCCCTTGGCGTGGACCTCTTTCAGGAAAAAATTTGTACCTTAAATTGTATATATTGCGAAGTCGGGGCCACAACCCGGTTGACCTGTGAACGGGCAGAATATGTACCGACGGCAGATATTCTCCGGGAAATTGATGAGTTTTGCAGTCAGCCCGGGCGGGTGGAGGAGCTTGATTACGTTACGATTACAGCCAGTGGCGAACCGACTCTTCACAGTGGTTTTGGTGAGATTCTGGCTCATTTGCACAGGGTAACAGCAAAGCCTGTTGCTGTGTTGACAAACGGTACTACGCTTTCTGACAGTCAGGTTCGGCGTGAGCTGCTGCCAGCGGATGTGGTGATACCTTCTCTTGATTCCGCCTTGCCAGAGAGCTTTCGCAGAATTGACAGAGCAGCAAATTGTCTGGATCTTGATGAAATAATTGAAGGGCTGGTTCTTTTTTCCCATGAGTACGCTGGGAAATTGTGGCTGGAAATCCTTTTTTCTCGGGGAATAAACGATTCAGAACGTGATGTGAAAGCCCTGCGGCAGGTTGCTGGTCGGATGCGTATTGATCGCATCCAGTTGAATACGGTTGCCAGACCACCCCTTGAGTCGTTTTCCCGGCCACTTGCCCGGGAAAGACTGCTGGAAATTGCGGACCAGTTCCGTCATGATGATCCCCTGCGGCCTGTTGATCTCCTGGCAACAGGTGCTCAACAGGAAGACCCTGAGGGGGCGCAACAGAAATTTGATCTCGCAAAGAGTGCAGATAGAAAGGCATTACTTGCCGAGATTGTAGACATGCTTAAACGGCGGCCTTGTACGGCTGCAGATATTAACCGGACTTTTCATCTGGGAAGTTCGGACAAAGTTGAGCAGCTTCTTGCTCCGCTTGTTAAGGAGGGGACGGTACAGCAACGTTTCCACGGAGACAGGCTTTATTATCAGTGAAATGCTGAAGAGAAGAGAGCTGCTTTGAAAGAATTATTTATTGTAAGGACATTTCATGAAAGAAAAAACGAAAAAAACGACTGTAAAAGTGCAGCTTGAAAAAACAGTCCGGAAAGTAACCACTGGAGCCTGGTGGAAGAGTAGTAAAAAAGTCGAGCCGAAAACGAAAAAAGAAGATCCCGTAAAAGAACAGGGCAAGACAGAGAGTACAAAATCAAGGAAAAAATCTTCGGCAAAGGCTGGAAAAAAAACGACGTCTGCAGAAAAGAAACAGACAATTCAATCAAAGGCAGCAGGCAAGAATCACGCTGAAGAGGGAAAAGCAGAAGGATCCTCTCCTCAAAAATCCCGGAAACCCCGGGGGCGAACAACGAAAGAGATCAAGGATAAAGATTCAGTAAAGCAGGGGGGCGCACAAAAAACGACTGACCAGCGGAAAAAAACCTCATCTCCTGATAAACAAGAAACGAGGAAACCTGAGCAGGGAGAGAAAAAGGGACAAAAGCCTGCAGGTGCCAAGAAAAAAGGTCCAGGAGGACGGCAGAAAACTCCTGGAAAGAAATCAGCTGGCAAGGCCAGCGGAACTAAAGTTATCACAAAGCTGCTGATCAATGCCGAAGAACCCGAAGAATGCCGGATAGCCCAGGTAGAGAATGGACGGCTTGAATCGTATCATGTCAACACTGTGGTCCGGGCAAGAACAAAAAACAATATTTATAAAGGTCGTATTGTCTCGGTGGAAGCCAGCCTGCAGGCAGCCTTTGTGGATATCGGTACCGGCCGAAACGGGTTTTTGCCATTTAGCGATATTCATCCTGAATACTATAAAGAGGATGTGAGCGAGAAGAGCCGCACCCTTATCAGTCAACAGCAGTGGCGAAAGCTCAAAATTGAGGACGTTGTCAAGCGGGGGCAGGAAGTTCTCGTTCAGGTTGTCAAAGAGGTTACCGGCAACAAGGGGGCGAACATGACGACTTACCTCTCTCTTCCCGGCCGCTGCCTGGTCCTCATGCCGGGGAGTGATAGTTCCGGGATCTCTCGCAAAATTTCGGGTGAGGAGCGCAGGAGCCAACTGCGGGAGATAATGAGTAAGTTTAATATTCCTGAGGGGGTTGGTTATATTGTGAGGACAGCCAGTGCGGAAATAACAAAAACAGCCCTGCAACAGGATTTACGGTTTCTGCTCGGTATATGGAAGGAGGTAAAAAAACGTGGCCAAACGGTGGATGCTCCGGCCCTTATTTACCAGGAACAGGACACGGTTGTTCGTTTTTTACGGGATCATTTTGTTACAGATATTTCTGAAATAATTGTTGATACGCAGGAGTCTTATGAACAGGTGAAATCCTTTGTGGAATTGTTGCCCGCAAGGCAGAGGAAAGTCCAGGTTAAGCTGCATAGGGGGGCCAAACCGATATTTAATCAGAATAATGTTGAAGAACAGATTGAGTCGATCTATCAGCCACAGGTACAGCTGCCCTCTGGAGGCTCGATAGTCATTGATCCAACTGAAGCCCTTGTGGCCATTGATGTTAACTCCGGACGTACCTCCCAGAAAGGAGATTTTGAAAAGTCTATTTTTCTGGCCAACATGGAAGCCGCTGATGAACTCGCCCGCCAACTTCGTCTGCGAGATTTAGGTGGTCTTGTGGTCGTGGATTTTATTGATATGCGCAATAAAAAGAATATTAAAGACGTAGAAAGACAGGTGAAAGGCGCTATGAAAAGGGATAAGGCGAAAGTGGATATCAGCCGTATCTCCCGGTTTGGTCTTATGCAGATTTCCCGGCAGAAAATGGGGGCGCCCATTGAAAAAGGCAGTTACCGTCGATGTGAACATTGCCAGGGGCGTGGAGTAGTACGATCTGTGGAAACTCTGGCCCTCTATTATTTACGACGAATTCAGACCGGAATAAGCCGGAAAAAAGTGCAGCGGGTAGAGGCAAGGCTCCCCCTGGATGTGGGGCAGTATCTGCTCAATAAAAAGCGAAGCGAGCTTGCAGACCTTGAAAGAAAGCATTACGCAGCAATTGATATAATCCCGCGGCCGGAACTGAAACCCCATGAAAATATGATTGATTTTCTGGCAATGCCCCAGACAAAAGGAAAAGATCAGGCCTAGGAAATCGTCTGGAGACAACAGTGTATAAAATCACTTGTACAAAAAAGCATGTTAGGGTATATTCGCAACGCTTATTGCGCCTGTAGCTCATCTGGATAGAGTATCGGACTACGAATTCGAGGGTAGCAGGTTCGAATCCTGCCAGGCGCACCAGGAAAATTCAGCCCCTTAGTCAAGTGACTAAGGGGCTTTTTTTGTTTCTGCAGAGCGTAACAGAGAAGACCTGTTTGCCACAACGTGGTTTTTCATGTCTCATGGTCTGCCTGTTTTTCACTGGGGGGCAGCTGAAAGCGGAATTTACAGGTTTACGGTTATATGTATCAGCTCGGATATGTAATTTTAATGAGACGATTCTTTAAAAATAAATGATGGAGTTGCACAGTAAAAATTGTTTTACATCGCTTGCTTTTAGTCAGTAAATATAATTAAATGATTTTTCATATTTATTATTTGTTTTTTTAGATAGGGGATAAGATTTTGTTTTTTCGTGATAGACGTTTATCAACCAGGCATGCATTGGGATATCAGATTATGATTCACAAAGGCATTATGATATCTGATGGAGTGCAACTTGCCAGAATTCTTGATGCGGGATCAACCGGAATGCGTTTATTCCTTGCAGGCGTACCTCCTTTACCTGTAGGTGCTGAGTTAAATCTTGAATGTACACCGGCACGAAAGAAAAGTGACGGGAAAAAGTGGTATCCTGTAAACATCCCATGTAAAATTGTCTGGAGAGACGTGAAAAATTACAGTTACGGAATAGTTTTTTCCTAGAATTATTTCGTTTTTTCGTTCAAGCGGCGTCAATTGACCCTGTGAGATGGGGTGTGTATTATCTTGTCTTTTTTTTCCTTCCCTGCTATTTCCTGATATACAAAGAGTGTTGATTTCAAAGGCCTCGCTCCCCGTAGAGTTCATTTTTCCCCCTCAAGGTTGCTTATGAATCCTTATCTTGCTGTTATTATAACTATTATTGTCTCAGAATACTTATTGAGTCAGGTGATATTGTTTTTGGAGTTACGCTCCCTTGGTGGACAACTTCCCCTTGAACTCAACGATGTGTATGACCAGGGCAAGTATCGGGAATCACAACGATACACCAGAAAAAACGGCCATTTTGCAGCTATTCAGGAAACATTTATGGTTGTGGTAACCTTGCTCTTCATTCTTTTGGGCGGTTTTAACCGGGTTGATCTCCTGGCCAGAAGTTATCATTTAGGCCCTATTGTGACAGGGGTACTCTTTTC
>QNYF01000063.1 GCA_003978695.1 Desulfobulbus sp.
TGTCTACCTTCATCTGTTCAAGCTGGTCTTTAAATTTCTGCAGTTGGTCGCTGTTCATGATTTACTTTCCGGTCATCGATTCTCGAACCGGCTCATTGTTTGAGTACGTTGAGGTTGCTTCCAGCGTGTTGTAAAATACTTTCAGTGATCAAATAACATCCTCAGTTCGGCACGCTTTTACTCTTTTATCCTACTTCCCTGGTAACTCTTGAGGTGGAAGCAAAAAGCTTGCAGAACCACCGTCCTGAACTGTTCAAGAGTACCTAGAAATAAAAGATGTTACTGACCTCTGGTTTGGGATTTACCACAAAGTTACCGGGCAAGGAAGATGTTTTTTACTCTGCGCCGCAGGCACATTATCTATTTACTCTCATTTCTGACAAAATTACCGCTCTTGCCGCCGCTTTTTTTCATAAGACAAACATCAGAAATTACCATGCTCTTGTCTACAGCCTTACACATATCATAAATGGTGAGCGCTGCAACTGATACTGCTGTCAGGGCTTCCATTTCCACGCCGGTTCGACCGGTAATACCAACCGTGGCCTCTATAAAAATTATGCAGTCTTTATCAGAAAACGAAAAAAGGACATCCGCTTTTGTAATGGCCAGTGGATGGCAGAGAGGAATCAGAGAATCTACTTTTTTGGCGGCCATAATGCCTGCTATTCTGGCAACTCCAAGGACATCACCCTTTTTCATGGTTCCGGCACGTACCATTTTATACGCCTCCGGAATCATGGATATCCTACCTGTTGCAGTGGCAACTCTAACCGTTTCGTCTTTGCCACTGACATCCACCATCCGGGCGTTACCAGCATCATCAAAATGAGTAAATGTATTTTTCATTGCTGTTCTCTTTATCTGCCCTCATGATATCAGTGAAATTTTTGAGATAAACTGACTCAATACCCGGTCAGGCTTTTTCCTTCTCTTTGTCTGCCTTGGCAAAATGGGAGTGAAAGAGCTTAGTAAAAAAACCTTGTTCCTCGTCTTTACACAGCCCCTCAAACTCCCGCAGTAATTCTTTCTGTTTTTTAGAAAGTCTGGTAGGTGTTTGCACCTGAACTTCAACAATCATATCTCCACGACTTCCACCACGAAGGCTTGGAACCCCCTTACCACGGAGGGTAAACCGTTTGGCAGATTGCGTACCGGCGGGTATTTTTAAATGAGCAGTACCATCGATAGTGGGAATTTCGACTTCGCAGCCCAGCGAGGCTTTAACCATGGGTAATGGATAGCGGAGAAAAATAGTCTGCTCGTCCCGAAGAAAAAACTCATGCTCCTGCACATGGATGATTACATAAAGATCGCCGGCCGGTCCCCCGCGGCGCCCTCCCTCACCTTCTCCGGAAAGACGCATCCGGGAACCCATGTCGACCCCGGCAGGTACTTTAAGTTTGACAGTTTTCCTGCGATTGACCAATCCCTCACCGCTGCAATCGGTACAAGGTTCCTTCACTATCTGACCAGAACCATGACATTGCGGACAGGTCGAGCTGACCTGGAAAAAACCCTGGGATCGGATCACCTGACCTCGTCCATTACAGGACGGGCAGGTTTGCGGTTTATGCCCGGGACGAGCACCGGAGCCTTCACAGGTCCAGCAAGTTTCACGTTTGGTTATCTCAACCTCTTTTTCTACACCATGAACTGCTTCCATAAAAGAGATTTCAAGATCATAGCGAAGATCATCTCCCTGAACAGGCGCATTAGGGTCTCGTCTGCGGGAACGACCACCAAAACCAAACAGGTCGCCAAACATCTCGTTGATGTTTGAAAATATATCACCTGAGTTTCCGGGTCCGGAATACCCTGTGTTCTTGAGCCCTTCATGGCCGTAAGTGTCGTAAATCTGGCGTTTCTGCTGATCACTGAGCACTTCATACGCCTCAGCTGCTTCTTTGAAACATGCTTCTGCTTCAGTGTCGTCAGGATTACGGTCCGGATGATACTTCATAGCCAGTTTGCGATACGATTTTTTGATGACATCGCCACTGGCATCTCGAGAAACCTGAAGAATCTCGTAATAACATTTACTGCTACTCATAGTTCTTTAAATATCCTATACCTGTTCCTCTTCTGTTCCTGCATCTGCCACAAGTTCAGCCCGGGCAGCCTCTTCTTTTTCTCGACGTTTTCGAGGCAGATCTAAAATATTTTCAAAATCAACATCACCTGAAGCAATTTCACGCAGAGTCATAACAATTTCTTTATTCTTTCCCTCAACCAGAAAAGGCTCTCCTTTTCTATGCTGACGAATACGTTCTACAGCAAGATGAACCAGCGCAAATCGGTTATCATTACCAACTGTAGCGAGACAATCTTCAACAGTAATACGAGCCATAAAAGGCCTCCTGTAAAAATAGGGAATACCTGTTCAGTTGTTGACCAAACAGGTACTCTGGAAACATTGTAACTATTCAGATAGCACCACGGCTTCGAGATGGGGTGCAACTGAACAGTTACGAAATATTTACTCTATTTGCACTGCATTCCATGCGGCCAATACCAAACGGCCCGCAGGAAAATCAGTTTTTTCACGTTTAATATACACCCATATCAGTAAGCACTACACAGCTGACAGGCAAGATTATTTTTCAAACGGATTACGAAGAAGGAGCGTTTCCTCACGATCAGGCCCAACAGAGACAATAACCGGGGCAATGCCTGAAATATCTTCTATACGCTTTACATAATCTTTTGCCTTTTGCGGCAGGTCGGCAAAGTCGCGAACTTGAGTAATATCCTCTTTCCAGCCCTCTACCTCTTCATAAACAGGTTTTGCAAGGGCTGTTTTACGGATATTGCATGGCATACAGTCAAAGGCTTCACTTTCAACGGTGTATTTCCGGCCAATGAGCAATTTTGACTGGCCTGAAAGCACATCAAGCTTGGTAATAGCCAACCCGGTCAGCCCGTTTAAGCGAACAGCATCATTGGCAACAACCATATCAAGCCAGCCGCAACGACGACGTCGGCCTGTCGTGGCCCCAAACTCACCGCCTTTACTCTGCAGCTCATCACCTACCTTATCACCTTCTGGCAGTTCTGTGGGAAACGGTCCTTCACCTACTCGGGTGGTGTAGGCCTTGAGAATTCCAATAACCTCATCAATATGTGACGGGCCAAATCCCGATCCTATACAGGCGTTACCGGAAATAGTATTGGAAGAAGTGACAAAGGGATACGTACCGTGATCAATATCAAGCTGTGTGCCCTGAGCACCTTCAAACAATATATTCTCACCACCTCTTCTCGCCTTGTCAAGAGCCATTGACACGTTGCCGACAAAAGGGCTGAGACGTTCTGCAAATCCTTCAAACTGCTCTTTAATGGTGTCGAAAGAGGCAGCTTCGGCATTGTATTGCTTTGTCAGATAAAAATTCTTTTCTTCTACATTAGCCTGCAGCTTGTCGAGAAACTGGCCGGAATCCAGAAGATCACCAGCTTTAATTCCAACACGTCCGACTTTGTCCATATAACAGGGCCCGATGCCCCGACCGGTTGTACCAATCTTTTTGCCCTTGGACAGCGCAGCCTCACGGGCATGATCAAGCATCTGATGGTAAGGCATAATAAGATGAGCATTTTCGCTGATCATCAGACGACCGGGTGTTACAGGCAACCCCTTACCGTTGAGTTCATCCATCTCGGTAAGCAATACACCAGGATCAATGATTACACCATTGCCAATCATGCAGGTTTTGTCTTCATACAAAATCCCGGAGGGTATAATATGAAAGACATATTTTTTACCGTTTACAACCAGGGTATGACCGGCATTGTTGCCGCCCTGGAACCTGACAATACAGTCTGCATAATTTGTGAGCAGATCAACTATCTTCCCCTTGCCCTCGTCACCCCACTGGGTTCCAACCACCACGACACTGGCCATGAAAAACTCCTGAATAAGGAAATTACAAAAGAAAAGGCTGATCTCATTCCGTATTCGGAAGACAGCAGCCCAACCCAAACTTATAAAATATAGCCGAGTGTAAAGAAAAAGTCAAATCACAGGTGAAACGATTGGAATAACTACATATCTGCTATTTATTGTTCTCCATAAACTGTTTGACCAGAGGATCTGACGTAATAATGAAATAGACAGTCCCCTTGTGAGCTTCTTTCTTGATGACCTTGTCATCTTTTTTTTGATCAGGGGTTATTGCAAAATCTGAGTTCAGTTTGACTGTAGCTATAATATCAAGAGCTTTAGTTTGGTTAATTCTTTTAGCCTTATCAAAATCATCTTCTGAAATCACGCCATGTTTATTAAAAGCCCAATACAGTATTTTGTCGTGAGCCATTGTTGTTGGAGCACCAAAGACATCCATCAACTCGACGACCATACCCTTTAATTGTGATTTATCAGCATCTTTTTGCTGCTTATACAGGGCGAGCACTCTGTCTGTTTTCTTATCAACAACGACAAACAGACCATTATCACCAAATTTATACGTGCCCTGGTAAGCCCCTGCTTCAACTTTCTTATCACCATTGCTCTTTTGCCGTTCTGTAAGCTTGCTGCCAATAGAGTAACCGTTCATACCAAGTCGCAATGCAACGACCTCATTTAACAACGATGTTTTGTCCTGGTTGCCGGCGATTACCGGACAGGACATGCTCAACAGCACAACAACACACAGAGTAATCCCTGCCAGCTGCTTAAAGCATTTTTTAATCCCAAAAAACATAATTGATCTCCATAGAATAAAACGCCCCGGTTCCCTGAGGGAAACCGGGGCGAAATGCTGCACAAAAACAGATGCTGTTACTTTTTATCTCCGTAACGCTCTGCCTGCTCGGTCATGATGGCTTTCATAGTATCTTCACCAAAACCTTTCTGATACCATTGATGCTCGGGCTTGGCAAGAATTTCATTAACAGCTTTTTCATACTTTGCTGTCATGTTATGCTCTTTGGCAAGCTTCATCAACTCAGGAATGAACTCATAGTAAAAATGCCTGGCAACTTCGTAGAGTCCGTGCCAATGGGTATAGTCAGGTCCACCCATTGCAGCACCGTGACGAGTTCTTCGACCTTCATGATGCCAAATCTCAAACCAGGTCCAGCCAAGTGACGAATGAAAAGGAGATCCTTTCACCAACCCGTCTTTTTTAGCCATTCCGTACAATTTCTGGGTAGGTTTAGCAAATTTTTCGTTATAGGTAACAACCAGCGAATCAAACTGCTTGTAAAAACCTTCAACCTGCTGCATGCCATGACATGACTTACAGGCACCCTTCATATTATTTCGTCTGTCTTCCCAGGAAAGTACCTTAACAACCTGTTTCTGAGCAGTCACTTTTTTAAACTTACCATCTTTAACAACAAAGGTTTTATAGGTTGCTTTCTGACCAACCTGCGGAGGAATATCGCCGGGGATATCGGCAACAGTTCCATCTGCAAAAATTGCCCGATTGAGTTTTACAGATACTTTTGGTCGCAGGGTCCAGGAAATACGATCACCAACATTATGGGTATTCTGGGCGATACCACCATCAAGTTTCACATAAGAACCCATGTGACAGGTTGAACAGGTGGGTGCTGTATAATAATCTTTGCCAAGTACCCAGGTGCCGTTTTTCAGGATGTTCATGCCATTGGCACCACCCTCTCGGATTGCAGAGTTATAGGCAATACCATGTTTGGACTCATTATAGATTTCCATTTGCGGATGATCCGGCCCAAGATGGCATTTACCACAGTTTTCAGGCTGACGGGCGACAGAAGAACGGAAGGAATGTTTGGAATGACAGGCCATACAGGAACCCTTGGAACCATCAGGATTAAGACGACCAATACCGGTATTCGGCCAGGTCATTGGGTCAATCATGACCGCGCCACTGGCACGTTTAAGCGGCTTACCATTTTTATCTTTCTGAATCGTAATGATACCACCATGACATTGCCAGCAGCCATTAACCGCATCTGCCTTGGTTCCGGGCATTGAACAAATAACTTCACCGATCACGTTATCAAGAGAGGCCATAATCTCGCCGGCAGTTGCGTGATGAGAATTTACCATCTCTTTTACTTCACGCTCATGACAATAATTACAGTCCATGGGAGAAAGAATGGTTTTAATAAAAGCACCTTCATGCTCATAACCAAGCTCTTCACCCTTATTGGCAGCATGACAGTTGTAACAGCCGATCTGACCATCCTGCGCTGCTGCATGAGGTGAATGCTGCCACTGTTTGACAAGTGATGTGTTTTCTTTAAGATGACAGTTAATACACTTCACATTTAACGCTTTGTTCGCCTCGTCCTGGGTGTTTTTTGACTGCTCAGTAGTGGCAAACGCCGATCCGGCAGCAAACAGTCCGACGACTGCAATACAAAATGTTTTTTTCCAATGTTTCATTCAGTTTCCTCCTGATATGAAAATCTTTTCCTATTACCAAAAGCAATTCATTTCATGAATTACCTGCAAACATAAGCTGTCTGCACTCTCACCTCCCTCTATTCTGCGTGCTGTGCCCTCCTTTCATTCTGTATTGTTTAGACGGATTATGCTGTTTGTTGTATGTGCAAGCAGTCAATAACTCAAACAGACTGCTTTTGTATTGCCGGATCATCATCGAGCCAGAAAGGAAAAACCTTGCTGAGAAAATAAAGAAAAACGATGGGCAGAATCATAATGATGATCGAAACAAGAATTCCTTCTTTTTCAAACCATAACGGATGAAAAACTGTATGGCCACGTTCGCTCTTTGACATCAGCTGCCCACCTATTACCACGTTCCAGCGCATGAGAATAACCTGGATAAGGATCATAAAAGAGAGCAGAGAACCAAATATTTTCACGACAATGTCCGGCAGTCTGATAAGCGACAATATCCCAAGCCCTACAAAAGGAATAAGAGAGAAAATACCAACCTGAGCTACCCAGAAAGATTGATACAACGGGCCAAAATAGAGATCACGGAGAGCCTCCCAATGATGGTTCGCCATATAGGCATGAGAAAAAAGCTCAAGCATTTCAAAAACAAAATCCAGGATAAAACAGCCCCAGAGAAATTTTATCAGCGTTCGTACGCAGTCCATATCAATGAACTTACGAGTAAATGTTTTAATGAGAACATAAGAGAAAATGATACCGGCAATGCCGGACACACTGGCTGAAAGCAGAAAAATTACCGGCATAAGCGGTGTTGCCCACATGGGATTGGCTTTAACACCACCAAAGATGAAACCAACATACCCATGCAGAGTACAGGCCATGGGAATACCAATCGCTGCCAGAAAAGCGATTATTTTATGGTCAACCTTGAGCGCTTTTTCTGAGACATTATCACTGCCGATGGTGAGTATTGTGTACAGTGTTCTCATCTTTCCTGTGGCCTTTTTCTTTAAGGCTACAAGCGTTGGGCGATAAATAAAAAGAATTTCAAGTATGAGAACGATTGTATATGCTGAATAAATATAGCCAAACCCGGCCATAGCCGAAGTCGGATTTGGGGTAAGCATCATACTCATAGCCCGTTCCGGATGCCCCAGATGGTTTAAAAGTGGTGCGGTCGCAAAGGCAACAAAGGCCAGCGCAAAGACAAGTGCATACCTGGAAACAGGTTTCAGCGATTGAATACCAAACACGTGATAGAGCGAAGAAACAATAAAAGCCCCCGCAACAATACCGGTAATATAGGGGTACAGGACGATCATTAAGCTCCAATGCACATGGATATCATTGGGAAAGACATAATTTGTCAGGGCAGTTGCTACTGCAGCGCCATGTTCAGGACTCATCAGACCACCTCCCTTCGTAAGCCCACATAGTGGAGCGCAGGTTTATTGCCCATGTCCGGCTTGAGGACAGACACCACATGCGGCTGGTGCAGTATTTTGTACACTTCGGATTCTTTATCATTTAAATCGCCAAACTTTCTGGCCTGTACAGGACATACATTTACGCAGGCAGGCAGCAATCCCTTGCGGACACGGTGATAACACCAGGTACATTTATCAGCTGTTTTGGTTTCAGGATTAATAAAACGAACAGAATAGGGACAGGCCTGAACGCAATACCCACAGGCCACACAGCGCTTGGTATCTATCAGGACAAATCCGTCATCAGTCTGATATGTTGCCCCGACCGGACATACCTGGACACAGGAAGGATGCTCGCACATGTTGCAGAGCTTAGGTACAAAAAACGTATCGCGCACAGGGTTTTCTATATCTTTTCGCGGTTCCTGATAACCGTCAAGACCGCCGTTGGGACTGTCTACAAAGACATTGTCATGATCATCAATAATATAGCGTTCCACCCAGGTTCGATACATGCCGTCAGGAACCTGATACTCATTTTTATCAGCAACACAGCAGGAACCGCAGCCAATGCATCTGGTTATATCAACAATAAACGCAAATCTTCTTTTCTTGCTGATAAAGGTTCCTTTGTCAGCTCGCATCCCCGGTATCTGTTCCGGAATTGCTGATAAATCCATAGCACCGGCCGGAATAACAAGCAGAAGTGATCCGGCAATTGTTCCGCCAAGTACTTTTTTTATAAATGCCCGGCGATCCTGGGAAAGTTCCTTTTCAATAACATCCATCATCATTTGCTCTCCTCCCCTGTACCGACCATGGCCTTGGCTTCATTGACCCACATCAGTGGAGCATGGACATTATGACATTGATTACAGTTATGATCTATTCGTACATGTTTTTCTTCAAGATGCTGGGGCATGGATATCATCTTTATTGATTCTTTCGGGCGAGCCCTGATTATCTGGTTATGGCAGCGCAGACAAAGACGCTTAATCTCTTTTCCCTGCTTTTTAGGAAGTTTCTTCGTCACC